>NZ_JBEZKZ010000061.1:0-45482 GCF_040651895.1 Streptomyces sp. NPDC048352 | reverse complement strand
TCGGCGTCAAGCTCACCACCCTGCGCCCCGAGCAGGCCGCGTACATCGGCGTCCAGGTCGAAGGCCCGTACAAGCCCGACCACTACCGCTACTGACGGCCATGGACACCGTGGACACCGTCGAAGCCGCTGCGGACGCCCTCGAAACCGCCGGGGAAGCCGCCGCCGGGGCGCGTGACCCCTGGCTCCCGGACCGGCTGTTGCGCACCGAACGGGACGCGCTGGTCCCGCTGCTGCGCCGGACGCCCGAGGCCTTCTACGGGCTCCGCACCGCCTGCCCGGGCTGGACCGTCCGGGAGGTCCTCGCCCACTGCGGGGCGGCCCTGGTGCGCATCGTGGAGGGCCGGCTGGAGGAAGGGGTCTTCCTGCCGGCCGCCAACGCAGCGGACGTGGCCGAGCGCGCCGACTGGCCCGTGGGCCGGATCGTGGACGAGCTGGAACGCGGGCTGACCGAGGCCGGCCCGGCCATCGCCGCGGGCGACGGCACGCTGGACACGGTGGCCCTCGGGGAGTGGATCCACGCGGGCGACGTCCGCGCGGCGCTCGGTGAGCCGGGGGAGTACGCCGGCGACAGCCTGCCGCTGGCCCTGCCCCTGCTGCGCACCGCCAGCCGCAGGCGCGGGACGCCCCGGCTGCTCGCCGACATCGGCGGCCCCCACGGGCCGCTGGTCCTGGGCAACGAGGTGCCCGGCCGCCCCGCCGCCCGCTACCGCGGGGACGCGGCGACGCTGATCCGCCTCTACTCCGGCCGGCCGCTGGTCGCGACCCGTTACGAACTGGCGGGCGCGACCGAGGCGGAACTGCTCGTCTACCGGTGACCCCGGACGGAACGCGGGCCGGGCCCCCTCCGCCCCAGGAGGCGAACGGGACCCGGCCCGGGCGGGAACCCCGCCCGGTCACTCGATCCTGACGACCTGGAAGGCCTCCGCCATCCGGCCCGCGGGCAGCCCCGCCGCCCGGGCGTGCTCGCCCAGCCACTCCCGCAGCAGCCCCGCCAGATCGTCGAAGTGGGCGGTCTGCGAGGTGTGGATGCGCAGGGCCTCGACCTTGCGGTCGAAGACGGGGGTGACGTCGATGTACTGGTTCGGCGTCGGCCCGGTCATCAGCCACAGCTCCGGCACGATCCACGGCTCCAGGCCCTCCTCCTTGAGGAGCTCGGGGTGCGCGAACGGGTTGCGGGCCTCGGGGTAGACGGCCCGCAGGGCCGCGTCACCCACCGCGCGGTGGTCGGGGTGCAGGTCGGCGATGCGGCCCCAGTTGATCTCCGGGCTCGGGATGACGGCACGCTGCGGGCGGACCTGCCGGATCACCCGGCACAGGTCGCGGCGCAGCTCCACGCTCGCCTCGACGTAGCTGTCCGGGTAGCCGAGGAAGCGGACGTCGTCGACGCCGCTGCGCTTGGCCGAGTGCACCTGTTCGGCGCGGCGCAGGTCCCCCATGGCCTGGCGGGGGAGCTGCTCGTCGTACCCGCCCGCCCCGCCGTCCGTGACGATGCAGTACGTCACCCGGGTGGTGCCCTGCTCGATCCACCGCATGACCGTCCCGCTGACGCAGAACTCGATGTCGTCCGGGTGCGCGGCCACGACCAGCAGGGATTCGGGCGCGCTGCGGTCTGGGCGATCGGTCGCGAAGTGTTCCATGTGATCAGCCTGTTCGGCGGGGGCGCGGCCCGCAAGGCGGCTCCTTTGGCGTACTCGCGACATGTCGCCTCTACGCCACTCGAAGACTTCACTGCTCCAGATCGTTGAGGGAACCACGCGTGCGTGGGAAGCGGAGGCGTCCGGCATGGGCAGGATTTTCGGCTCTCTCTCGGCCGGGGCGGCACGCCCCGACCCGGCCGAGCTCGCGGCGGTCTCCGCCCGGCAGCGGCACGGCGGCCCCGACGAGCACCAGGTGCTGCGCGGGCCGGGCTGGTCGCTGGGGTGCGACCGGCTCGCCGTCACCGATCCGCTCGGCGGGCGGCAGCCGTACCGGCTGGCCCACCTGCCGGGGGTCACGGCCGTGCTCGACGGCCAGATCTACAACCACGCCGAGCTGCGGCGCGAACTCGCCGCCCGCGGCCACCGCTTCCCCGACCTGTGCGACGGCACCCTGCTGCCCGCGCTGTACGCCGAGTACGGGACGGGGTTCGCACGGCGGCTCGACGGCATGTTCGCCGTCGCCGTCCTCGACGTCCGCGCGAGCCCCCGGCTGGTCCTGGCGGCCGACCCCATGGGCCTCAAACCCCTGCACTACCACCAGGGAGCGGACGGGGCGTTCCGCTTCGCGTCCGAGATCCCGGCGCTGCTGGCCTTCGACGGGGTCCGCACCGCCCCGCGCGCGGACAGCCTCGACACCGTCCTCGCCCTGCGCACGCCGATCTCCGCCCGGACCGCCCTGGAGGGCATCAGCGTCCTGCCCCCGGGCGCGACCGCCGTCGTCCACCCCGGCCGGCCGGCCGCGCTGCGGCGCCGGCCCCCCGGGCAGGACGCCCCCGAGCGGCCCCGCCCGGCCACCGCGGACGTGCTGCGCCGCGAGGTGCGCCGCCTCGCGCGGGCCGACGTACCGGTGTGCGTCCTCACGAGCGGCGGCCTCGCCTCGGGCCTGGTCACGGCGCTGGCGGCCGAGTACGCCCGGGAGGACGGAGCACCCGCCCCGCACACCTTCCACCTCACCCACCGCGGCAGACGGCCCGACCCCGAGGCCGCGCAGGCCCGCGCCGCGGCCCGGCACGCCCGTACCGTCCACCACGAAGTCGCCCTGGACCCGGCCGAGCTGGGCTCGCTGCTGACCCGCACCGTCCGCCACCTGGGGCAGCCCAGCGCCGACCCCGCCGCCCCCGGCACCTACGCCCTCTTCCGGGCCGTACGGCAGGCCGGCTACAGCGTGGCCCTGACCGGGGACGGCGCCGACGAGCTCTTCGGCGCCTCCGCGCGGATCCGGCCCGCGGGCCCGGCGCCCTTCGTCGCGGACTGGGCCGCCGCCTACACCGACGGGCTGGCGGCCGCGCCGCGGCTGCTCCGCGAGTACCTGTACACGCCCGCCTACCGGGACTTCATCGCCGAGGAGGGCTCCGCCGCCGACCGCGTCGAGCGGGAGCTGCGCTCGGCGGGCGGCGACCGGCTCACCGCGATCACCGCGTTCGAGACCCGCTGGCGACTGCCCGGCCGCCTGCGCCGGACCGACCACCTCGGGATGGCGTCGGCCGTCGAGGCCCGCATGCCGTTCTGTCGGCCCGCGGTCGCCGAGCACGCCCGCTCCCTCGCACCCCGCCGCCTCCAGGACCGGCGCGCCCTCGCCGAGGCGGGCCGGGAACTGCTGCCCGGGGCGGTGCTGAAACGCCCCGGCCGGCCGTTCGCCCTGCCCGTCACCGCGATGCTCGTACCCGGCGGCCCGCTCCTGGAGCCCGTACGCGAACTGCTGTCGGCGGAGCGGCTGGCGCGGGCCGGGCAGGTCCGGCCCGACCGGGTGCGGACCCTGCTCGCCCGTCAGCTGGAGCGGCCCTCGGACCACGACGCGCTCGCACTGTGGGCGCTGGCCACGCACGAGCTGTGGAGCGAGGTCGTCCGGGGGATGCACGTACCGGTGGACTGCGCCGCCTGAGGCCCCCCACCGGCCTCGGCCGGGGCCCTGCTGGCGTGTCCACGCAACGGCGCGAATGCGCAAGCCAATACCAGACCGTGCGGTTCGTTTCTCTGTCAGGCTTGGCTGGGCACCCCACTCGTTCCGTTCCAAGCCTCGCTGCGTCCTGAGCACCACAGCGTCAAGGAGGTCCCATGAGCACCCCCGTCTGGATCACCGCGACCCCGCCGGCCACCCACGGCGAACTGCACGTCGGCCATCTCGCAGGACCGTACGTCGCCGCCGACGTACTGGCCCGCTACCTGCGGGCCGAGGGCGAACCCGTCCGGTTCACCACCGGCACCGCCGACCACGCCAGCTCCGTCCACGTCCGCGCGCTGCGCGCCGGCCGCAAACCGGAGGAGGTCGCCGAGGGGTACCGCGCCGCGATCACGTCGGACTGGCTGCGCTCGGGCGTCGAGTTCGACCACATCGTGCGGCCCCGCCAGGACAAGGGGTACGGGCGCCGGCTGGCGGAGCTCTTCCAGCGCCTCCACGCGGACGGGGTCATCGCGGCCCGCACCCGCCTCACGCCGTACTGCGAACCCTGCGGACGCTGGCTCCACGGAGCGCACGTCACCGGCACCTGCCCGCACTGCGCGGCGGTCAGCGAAGGCGGCATGTGCCACGAGTGCGCCCGCCCCAACGACGGCGGCGACCTGCTGGAACCGCGCTGCGCCCAGTGCGCCTCCCCGGCCGTGCCGCGGCGCTGCCGGCGCCTGTACATCCCGCTGGAGCCGCACCGGGAGGCGCTCGCCGAGTACTGGGCCGCCACCGGTCTGCCGCCCCGGCTGGCCGCGCTGTGCGAGTCGCTCGTCGAGGACGGCCTGCCCGACATCGCGGTGTCCCACCCCGCCGAGTGGGGGCTGCCCGTCCCGGTCGACGGCTTCCCCGAGCACCGCATCGACGGCTGCTTCGAGGCGGCCGCCATGCACCTCTTCGGCCACGGCGACCAGCCGCTGCCCGAACGGGCCGTCCACTTCTGCGGCTTCGGCCACGCCTTCTGCCACGCGGTGCTGCTGCCGGTCCTGCTGTTCGCGCAGGGGGTCGAGCTACCGCAGCACTTCTGCGTGAACGAGGCGTACGTCATCGAGGACGAGGCGCTCGTGTGGGGCTCCGGCCAGAAGGCCTGGGCCCTGGACCTGATCACCGAGTACGGCTCGGACACCCTGCGCCGGCACGTCCTCCAGGCCCGGCCGCTGGGCCGGCGCACGGCGTTCCACGCCGACCGGCTCGCCGCCGCCCGCCGGGAGCTGGACGAGAGCTGGAACAACTGGCTCGGCCGGCTGTTCACCGCCGTCCGCGAGGAGTGCGCCGGGCTGGTCCCGGCGGCCCTGCCCGGGGGCGCCGGCTGGGAGGTGCTGGAACGGCGGCTGCTGCGCGGCCTGGAGGACCTGCGCGAGGCCTACTCGCCGGAGGCGTTCGACCCGCGCAGGGCGGTGGCCCTGCTCGACGAGATGGTCCGCTCGGCCGCCGACTTCGGCCACGTCAACGCGCACGAGGCGCACCGCCCCACCGCCGGCGGCCGCCACCTGCCCGTGCTGGCGGCGCAGCTGGCCGTGGCCCACGCCCTGGGAGCCTGGGCGCGGCCGGTGATGCCCGAGGGCGCGGACCGGCTGGCCGCGGCCCTCAAGGCGGAACCCGGCGGACCGGTCTCCGCCGCGGCCCTCGTCCCGCCCGCACCGGGGACCCGGCTCGCGCCGCCCTCGGGACCGGTGTTCGGCTTCTAGGGATTCTCGTCAGCCCCTCCCCGGCGCGTCCCGTACCACCCGCACGACAGCACGACGACAGAAACGACAGCATCCCCACTTCGCCGCGTGACCGCGCGCCGGTCGCCCGGCGGCGCAGGGCGGACGCGGCCCCTGCCCGTAGGAGCTCCACGTGTCCCTGCGCGTCGCCATGCTCAGCGTCCACACCTCGCCGCTGCACCAGCCCGGCACCGGGGACGCGGGCGGCATGAACGTCTACATGGTCCAGCTCTCCCGGGCCCTCGCCGAACAGGGCATCGAGATCGACCTGTTCACCCGCTGCCGCGGCGAGGAGCGCCCCGCCGGGGAGGCCCTCGGCCCCGGCCTGCGGGTGCGCCACCTGGAGGCGGGCCCGCGCGCCGCCCTCCCCAAGGAGGACATGCCCGCCCTGGTGCTGCCCTTCTCGCTGGCCCTCCTCAAGGAGCAGCGCCGCTACGACCTCGTGCACTCGCACTACTGGCTCTCCGGGCAGGCCGGCCGCATCGCCGCCGCAGGATGGCGGATCCCGCTGGTGCACACCGCGCACACCCTGGCCCGGGTGAAGAACGCGGCCCTCGCCGACGGCGACGCCCCCGAGCCGGAGCTGCGGATCCGGGGCGAGCACCAGGTCGTGGGCTCCGCCGACCGGCTGATCGCCAACACCGCCGACGAAGCGCAGGCGTTGCGGGAGCTGTACGGGGCCGACGCGCGGCGTACGGAGATCGTCCGGCCGGGCGTGGACCTGCGCACCTTCGGGCCGGGCCGGGGGCGGGCGGCGGCACGGGCCCGGCTGGGACTGCCGGCCGACGCCTTCGTCCCCCTGTACGCAGGCCGCATCCAGCCCCTCAAGGGCCCCGACGTGATGGTGCGCGCCATCGCCGAACTGCTGCGGGAGGTACCGGAGCTGCGGCGGCGGACCATCGTCCCGGTGGTGGGCGGGAACTCCGGCGCCGGGCCGCGCGGTGAAGCCTGGGAGCTGGTGCGGGAACTGGGGGTGTCGGACGTGCTGCGCCACTGTCCGCCGGTCCCGCAGGCGGAGCTGGCCCGGTGGTACCGGGCGGCGGACGTCCTGGTGGTGCCCTCGCGCAGCGAGTCCTTCGGCCTGGTTGCGCTGGAGGCGCAGGCGTGCGGGACCCCGGTCCTGGCCTCGGCCGTCGGCGGGCTGCCGACCGCCGTCCGGGACGGGGTGACGGGGCTGCTCGTACGCGGCAACGACCCGGTGCGGTACGCCCGGCACCTGCGCTGGTTCGCGGAGCACCCGCAGGCGGCGGCCGTGATGGGGCGGGCGGCGGTGCGTCACGCCCGGGAGATGAGCTGGCAGGCCGCGGCGGCGCGGACCCTGGAGGTCTACCGGGACGTGCTGGGGGAGGAGCGGTGGGGGCCGGAGATGAGTGAGGCAGGAGCGGCGGCACGCCCCTGCCTCGCCGACACCTCTCCCCTGGAGGGTCGAGAAGGCCGGAAGGCCACCCTAACAGCTCTTTTGAGTTGACCAAAGATGCGCAGGTGTAACGTCTGCGTGAACTCCAGATCCGCCTCAAACGCGCTACAGGAAAGTGGCCCGGCCGTGGAATCCATAAGACAATGGAGATGTCTTCGACGGAATACCGGCGGCACGGATCCGCGGAGACGGAAATCGCCATTCCAGCTCCCTGGAGGAATCATGTCCGCCGCGCACACCACCGGAATGTTCGGGAACGTCCGCCCCACCGCCCCCGTTCGCCCGCTCTGTACCGCGGCCGGCACCGGCCGGTCCTCCTCCCGCGCCGACGACAACGGCTGGGACTGAACGACCCGGCCCTTTCCCGCGGATGAAGCCCCGTGACCGCCCTAGGGCGGTCACGGGGCTTTTCGCGATCCCGTTCCGGCGCATTCGGTGCTGCGGAGTATTGCGGCGGTATTTCAGCGCATCTGCTCAGGGCGGCCGGAAAAACAGTCCGGATGCACTGGAACAGCGCCGCCGGGGCGCCGGTCAGTCCAGCCAGCCGAGCCGCTGGGCGCGGACGCCGGCCTCGAAACGGCTCGACGCACCCATTTCCTGCATCAACTCGGAGAGCATGCGGCTCACCGTCCGCAGGGACACCCCGAGATTTCGGGCGACCTTCTCGTCCTTCATGCCCGAGGCGAGCATTTTCAGGGCGGCCCGCTGCTGCTCGGATAATCCGTCGCCGCCGAGTTCCTGGGTGACGTCGTCGCCGTACGGGGTGGCCGCGTGCCAGCAGTGCTCGTACAGCGCCAGGTAGGAGCGGACCAGGGCCGGGCCGCGGGCGAGGATCGCGCCCGCCGAGCGGTCGTCGGGGTGCACGGGCAGGACGGCGAACTGCTGGTCCGCGATGATCATGTTCATCGGGACGGCGGGGGACAGCCGGATCTCGACGCCCGCCTCGACCCGGCGCCGGAGCATCTCCACGGCCTCCGGGGAGGTGGTGATGCGCTGGTGGTAAATGGCCCGGATGCGCACGCCGTTGTCGATCTGGCGGCGGTCGCGGCTGAGCACGCGGTCCGCCACCTCCCGGACCAGCGCCGTCACGTGCATGGACGCCAGGTCGTGCCGGATGACGTCCGTGATGTCCTCCAGCACCTGCTGGATCCGGCCGTAGTCCTCGAGGATCTCCACCTCGACGGCGGAACCGTTCAGCGAACCGGGCCGCAGGAACCGTCCGACCAGGGTCTCCAGCGCGCTGTAGGCCCGGTCGGACTCGTCCAGGTGCTCGCGCAGCCGCTCGCGCTCGCGCTGGAGCATCCGCAGCAGGGCGATCTCGGGGTCGACCACGGTGACCGCGTCCGGTCCCGGTTCCCAGGCGCCGGACTGGAGGTCGGCGCGGGTGGCGTGGGTGGTGCCGGTCGGCACGATCAGGCCCAGGGAGCTCAGCTCCGCGCGCCACTTCTCGTACTCCTCCGGGGCAAGCCCGAGCTCCCGGAAGACCTCGTTCAGGTCGGACACCCCGCGCAGGCGCAGCTCCTGATAGAAGGCCAGCACCCTGTCGGCGGACTGGATGCCGTCCCTGCCGTCGCCCGTTGCCATCGCGAAGCGACCCCCTCATCTTACGAATCGACAGTCACACTTTGGCACATACCTACGGGAGGCCTCCCGCCCCGGCGGAGGGGATGTGACGGGCGTCACAGGAGGCCTCTGAGGGGCGCGGCGCGGCTCCCGGCCGCCCCGGACGCGGCGTCGCGCGGGCGGTCCCGGGCCGCGTGGGGAAGCCGACTCCCGTGCGCGGAGCGCGAGAAGGGGAGGCGGACCGGTCAGTCCTGCGGCTCGTGCGCGCAGTCGGGGCACAGCCCCTTGTAGATGACCTCGGCGCCGTCGCCCATCCGCCAGGCGCTGATCGCCTCGCCGGCCGGCTCGGGCACGTCGGCCTGGACGTTCTCCACCCGGCCGCAGCGCACGCACAGGGCGTGCTGGTGGGGCGGGCCGGAGATCTCGAAGACGGCGGGCAGGCCGGGGCGGTCGAACTTCGACGCCAGTCCGGTCTCCAGGAAGTGGCGCAGCATCTCGTAGACGGCCTGGCTGGTCAGCGTGCCGAGCCGCTCGCGGGCCGTGGCCGTGATGGACTCGACGTCCATGTGCCCGCCGGCCGCCAGGACTTGCAGCACCTCCAGGCGCGGCCCCGTGACGCGCAGCCCCACGTCGCGGAGGCGCTGGATCACCGCCTCGCGGCCGGTCGGCTCCTCCACGACAGCCCTCACTCCGCCACCATCCGTGATCTGGTCCACTCAAACCTTTGTGGGCATCGTACCTCTTGCCCAGCCCCGTGGACCGGTGGCGGGGTCCCTCAGCCGTCGGCCCGGCAGACGAGCAGGACGCTCTCGGTGCGCTCGTCGAGGCGGTGCCGGCGCCGGCGCTCCACGCGCAGCCCCGCCGCGTGCAGTTCGGCGGTGAGGCGTTCCGGGTCGACGATCCACTTCCGGGTGTCCCGGGCCACCCGCTCGGTGCTCAGCTTGCCCGTGCGGACGGAGTGGTAGGTGATGTGCTCGCTCATGTCGTCCAGGTCGAACACCTGGCGGGCCACCGTCCATTCCTCCACGCCGTCGAACCGGGGCACCTGGAAGGCCCACGTGCGCCGGGGGTCCTGCGACAGCCCGCGCAGCCGGTGCGCGGTGAAGTCGAGGGCGAGTGCGCCGCCCGGCTCCAGGTGCGAGGCGATCTCGCGCAGCAGCCCGGGGCGGGCGTGGGGCGGCACGGCCGAGATCATCGTCCCGGCCAGCAGGGCCAGCCGGTAGGAGCCGCGCAGCCGCAGCTCCGCCAGATCAGCCCGGGTGGTCACCAGCAGCCGCGACACCTGCGGCCCGATCCGCCGGCCCCAGGCCCGCAGCCGCTCCAGACTGGCGGCGTCCCGGTCCACGGCCTCGACGTGGAAGCCCTGGCGGGCGAACGGCACCGCGAGCCGTCCCGCGCCGCAGCCCAGGTCCAGGACCGGGCCGCCGCAACTGCGCGCCAGGCCCAGGTAGCGGACGATGTCCGCGCTGTGCGGGCCGAGCAGCGCGTCCTGGAGCCAGCCCGCGTCCTCGTCGGCGGGCGCGGCCGACTCCAGGCCCGGCAGGAAGTCGGAGGGCGGCAGGACGGCGGTCGAGCCGTACGGCCCGGGGGCGCCGGCAGCCGGGTGCGCGGCCGGCGGGGCCGCGGTGAACGGGGCGGGCACGACCGGCAGGACGGGCAGGGACATGCCGCTCGGGGTGTGCATCGCTCCTCCAGGGGGTCGCTCGGTCCAGCCGTCCGGGGCGGGGCTCCCGTGCCGCCGGGACCGCGCCGCCGGTGAAATCCTGTCCCGCGCAGGAGGCGCGGGGCCAGAGCGGCGGGCTGCGTGAACACGCGATGGCGTGGATCCGCCACGCCCCGCCCTGGCGGGAGGGGCCGCGGCGGACGGCCGTCAGAGCGGACGGCCGTCAGAGCGGGCGGCCGAGCCGGACCGGGGTGAGCTCGCCGAAGCCGTGGTGGGCGAAGAAGGGGAGCGCCGCGGCCCGTTCGACGGGCAGCGTGATCCGCTGGGACGCGGCCCCGTGCGCCCGCATCCGGCCGGTGGCCGCCTCCAGCAGCGCCGAACCGACGCCCTCGCGCCGGCGCCCCGGGGTCACGCACAGGGCGTAGATCTCGCCCTCGGAGGCCACCGGTACACCCCCTGACACCGCTCCCACGAGGGTGCCGTCGGCGGCCGCCGCGACCAGCCAGCCGAGCCAGCCCGGCGCCCCGCCGGGAATTTCAATTTCCGCTCTAATGCGGGGCAGGGCGCAATGGTCCGACACCAGCCGGGCGGCCCGGATTTCCCCGAGGGCCTCGCCGTAGCCGTCGCGAATCGCTTCGGCGAGGAGCCGGGAAATCGCCGTCGCGTCACCGGGCGCTGCCGTCCGCACGTCAGCCAGCAGCATTCTTTCCGCACCTCTCGCCGTACCGGTCCTGAGCCCGCACGCGCTCAGAATAGCGGCAATTCGAGTGGCCGGGCCCGGCTGGAAATCTACGAATTGGCTTAGTAAATAACCGGGTTGTGACGGGAGAGGCGGAGTGCCGGGAGGAAGAGCGGCATCCGCATATCAGGTGGTCCAGCAGCAGGCGACGACCAGCGGAACCACGGTGGACACCGCCGCGGCCACCGCCAGCGTCCCGCGCAGCACCGGGCGGCCCGCCCTCCGCGGCTCCAGGATGCGCCGCATCCGCACCGCGGCCGAAGGGCCGCCCGCCGCGAACGCCCTGCGCGGCGCGTGTCCCGAGGCCAGCGCGTACAGCGCCGTGGCCAGGGCGTCGCCCGAACAGCCGCGCAGCGCACGGTCGTCGGCGGCCATCTCCAGCAGCAGCGGCACGGTCCGCCCGCCGATCCGCGCCAGCGGCAGCCGGCGGAAGACGGCCGAGTAGGCGCTCGCCGCCGCGACCAGCAGGTGGTGGCGCCCGCCGATGTGGGCCCGCTCATGGGCGAGCGCGGCGGCCAGCTCCTGCTCCGTCAGGACCTCCAGGGCCCCCGAGGAGACCACGACCCGGCGCGAGCGCCCCGGCAGGCAGTACACCGCCGGGCGCCCGTCCTCCAGTACGGTCGCGCGCAGCCGGGCGTCGTACCGGCCGACGAGGCGCAGCAGTTCGGCGTGCCGGGTGCGGGACCGGCGCGCCCGCACGAGCTCGGTCACGAAACCGGTGGCCGGCACCGTCAGCACCGCGAGCGCCGACGCCGCGGCGAGGGCCTCGCGCACGGTGGCCGCCGCCAGCCGTGCGGGCGGGGGCGGCGCCAGCGTCATGACGGCGTCGACGAGCCGGTGGCTGGTCTCCGGCGGGAGCAGCAGCTGCGCCGGCAGCATGGCCGTCGACAGCGCGAAGACGGCGCCGCAGGCGATCCACGCGGCGAGACCCATGCGGGGCACCTGCTGGGCCCAGCGGGCGCGGACCAGCAGCCACGGCAGCACCAGGCCGGTGATCAGGGCGAGTCCGAGGGGCGGCAGGACGTGGTGGTTCACCGGCCGTTCCCGTCGGCGGGGCGGCCGGGACGGGCGGCGCGCAGGGCCTCGTCCAGCGCCTCCACGTCCTCGTGCGACATGCGCTCCACGAACCGCAGCAGCGCGGCCCTGCGGTCCTGGCTGTCGCCGAGCGCGTCCTGCATCAGCGCCGCGGTGTACTCCTCGCGGCTGCGCACCGCCTCGTACATCCAGGCCCGGCCCGACTTCTCCCGGCTCAGCCAGCCCTTGCGGTACAGGATGTCGGCCACGGTCATGACGGTGGTGTAGGCGACCTTGCGGCCCCGGTTTATGTCGTCCACGATCTCGCGGACCGAGGCGGGGCGTTCCCACTGCCACACCCGGTCCATGATCTCGGCCTCCAGCTCTCCCAGCCGGCGTACGCGCATCCCTCTCGGCCCTCCCCCTCGCGAGCGGTTCATCGTACGGCCCGCCCCGCCCGCGGGGGCATACCCCGGCCCCGTACGACGGGCCCCGGACGGCCGCCGCCCCTCCACCGCGTCGTGCGGGTGGAGGGGCGGCGGGGGCGGCCGGGAGGGCGGTGGCCAGGTGCGGATCAGGCGGGCGGCGGCCCTGGTGGCCTCGCCGGCCTTCTCCTTCGCCCGTGATCTGCGTAACCGGCCACGGGGGCTCCTCAGTCGGCGGCGGCCCGGAAGCCGCGCAGACGGAGGCTGTTGCCGACGACGAAGACCGAGGAGAAGGCCATGGCCGCACCGGCGATCATCGGGTTGAGCAGCCCGGCCGCGGCGAGCGGCAGGGCGGCCACGTTGTAGGCGAAGGCCCAGAACAGGTTCGAGCGGATGGTGCCGAGCGTCTTGCGGGCGAGCCGGATGGCGTCCGCCGCGGCCCTCAGGTCGCCGCGTACGAGGGTCAGGTCGCCGGCCTCGATGGCCGCGTCGGTGCCGGTGCCCATGGCCAGGCCCAGGTCGGCCTGGGCGAGCGCCGCCGCGTCGTTGACGCCGTCGCCGACCATCGCGACGCTGCGGCCCTCGGACTGCAGCCGCTTGACGACGTCGACCTTGTCCTGCGGCATGACCTCCGCGATGACCTCGTCGATCCCCACCTCGGCGGCGACGGACTCGGCAACGGCCTTGTTGTCACCGGTCAGCAGGATCGGGGTGAGGCCCAGGGCGCGCAGCCGCCGGATCGCCTCGGCACTGGTGTCCTTGACCGCGTCGGCGACCTCCAGGACCGCGCGGGCCTCGCCGTCCCAGGCCACCGCGATCGCGGTGCGGCCGGCGGCCTCCGCCTCGGCCTTGGCGCGCTCCAGGTGCGCGGGCAGCTCCATCGCCCACTCGGCGAGCAGCTTGCCGCGTCCGACGAGCACGGCGTGGCCCTCGACGACGCCCTGGACGCCGAGGCCGGGGATGTTGGCGAAGTCCTCGGGGGCGGGGAGGGGGCCGGCCTTCGCGGTGGCGCCGGCGGCGACGGCCTGCGCGATCGGGTGCTCGGAGGCGTGCTCCAGGGCACCCGCGAGGCGCAGCACCTCGGCCTCGTCGGTGTTGTCGGCGGTGTGCACGTGCAGCAGGGTCATCCGGCCGGTGGTGACGGTGCCGGTCTTGTCCAGGACGATGGTGTCGACCTTGCGGGTGCTCTCGAGGACCTCGGGGCCCTTGATGAGGATGCCGAGCTGGGCGCCGCGGCCGGTGCCCACCATCAGGGCGGTGGGGGTGGCCAGGCCCAGGGCGCAGGGGCAGGCGATGATCAGTACGGCGACGGCGGCGGTGAAGGCGGCCGCGAGGCCCGACCCGGTGCCGAGCCAGAACCCGAGGGTGGCCAGGGCCAGTCCGATGACGACCGGGACGAACACCGCGGAGATCTTGTCGGCGAGCCGCTGGGCGGCGGCCTTGCCGTTCTGGGCGTCCTCGACCAGCTTGGCCATCCGGGCCAGCTGGGTGTCGGAGCCGATCCGGGTCGCCTCCACGACCAGGCGGCCGCCGGCGTTGAGGGTGGCGCCCGTGACCGCGTCACCGGCGGAGACCTCGACCGGGACGGACTCGCCGGTCAGCATGGAGGCGTCGACGGCGGAGGAGCCCTCGACCACGGTGCCGTCGGTGGCGATCTTCTCGCCGGGGCGCACCAGGAAGCGGTCGCCGACCTGGAGGTCGGCGGTCGGCACGGTGACCTCGCGGCCGCCGCGCAGCACCGTGACCTCCTTGGCGCCCAGTTCGAGCAGCGCCTTGAGGGCGGCGCCGGCCTTGCGCTTGGACTTGGCCTCGAAGTACCGCCCGGCCAGGATGAAGGCGGTGACGCCCGCCGCGGCCTCCAGGTAGATGTTCCCGGCGCCGTCGGTGCGGGCGATGGTGAACTCGAAGGCGTGGGTCATGCCGGGCGTGCCGGCGGTGCCGAAGAACAGCGCCCACAGCGACCACAGGAACGCCGCGATCGTGCCCACCGAGATCAGGGTGTCCATGGTGGCCGCGCCGTGCTTGGCGTTCGTCCAGGCGGCGCGGTGGAAGGGCCAGGCCGCGTACGTGACGACGGGCGCGGCCAGGGTCAGCGAGAGCCACTGCCAGTACTCGATCTGGAGGGCCGGGACCATGGCCATCGCGATGACGGGCACCGCGAGCGAGACGGCCGTGACGAGCCGCTGGCGCAGCGGACCGAGCTCGTCCGGCTCCTGCTGCTCCGTCCCGTCGCCCGGCGTGCCGCCCGTCCGCGCCGGCGCCGGCTCCTGCGCGGTGTAGCCGGTGGCCTCCACGGTGGCGATCAGGTCCGCGACGGAGACGTCGGCGTCGAAGGTGACCTTGGCCTTCTCGGTGGCGTAGTTGACGGTGGCCTCGACGCCGTCCATGCGGTTGAGCTTCTTCTCGATGCGTGCCGCGCACGAGGCGCAGGTCATGCCGCCGATGGCGAGCTCGACCTGGGCGGCGCCGGAGGTGATGGTGGTCATGAGTGCTGCTCCTCGTTCGAGCGCGGGGTGGGGGCCGGGGCCCGTGGGACGGACGGGGCCCCGGCGGCCGGGTGGGTCGGGGACGGGCCCGGGTGTCAGGCCCGGCCGGTCAGCTCGTAGCCGGCGTCGTCCACCGCCGCGGTGATCGCGGCGTCGTCGGGCTCGCCGGCGGTGGTCACGGTGACCACGCCTCCGTCGACGTCCACGTCGACGGAGACGACCCCGTCGAGGGCGCCGACGGACGCGGTGATGGCGGTGCGGCAGTGCCCGCAGGACATGCCGGTCACGCGGTAGACGGTGGCGGTGGTGTCGACGACGGCCACGGTCGTCGTCTCGGCGGCGCCGGTGCCGCAGCTGCCGTCGGGGGTGCAGCAGGAAGACATGTGTTTCTCCTTGGTCGGGCTTCTGCGTCCGGGATACCCGTCGGGGGTATCCCGGACTGACTCCAGATATACCCCCCGGAGGTATGTACCGCAAGTGCCTAGCCGGCTTGACTTGATACCCCTGGGGGGTATCGTGAAGTCCATGGAACCGCTGGATGCGGCAGTGGAACGTACGTCGTAGGGGAGATCAGCCATGAACACCGGAGTGAAGATCACCGTTTTCGCCGCCGCGCTGGCGGCGACCTTCGGCACCGCCTACGGGGTGGGTGCGGGCGTGGGTCCGGTGGGCGCGCCGGCGCACGGGGGGCGGCACGCGGCGCAGGCGCCCGCCGGCTCCGCGGGGCACGGGGGCCACGACCAGGCGGCGGCCCAGGGCCCCGCCGCGGGCGGGCTCCAGGTGTCGGAGGGCGGCTACACCCTCACCCTGGACACCCCCCAGGTCGCGGCGGGCCAGGGTGAGCTGCGGTTCTCGGTCAAGGACGCGCAGGGCCGCAAGGTCACCGCGTACAAGACCGAGCACGGCAAGGAACTGCACTTCATCGTGGCCTCGCGCGACCTCACGGTCTACCGCCACCTGCACCCGGTGCGGGCCGGGGACGGGACCTGGTCCGCACCGGTGGACCTGCCCGCGCCGGGCGCGTACAAGGCCTTCGCCGACTTCGCGCCCGCCGCCGGGGGCGCGAAGAACGTCACCCTCGGCGCGGACCTCTCGGTCCCCGGGGCGTACGCGCCGAACCCGATGCCGCCGGCCGCGCGCACGGCGGAGGTCGACGGCTACCAGGTCGCCCTGGGCGGGACGCTGGAGCCCGGCAAGGCGGGCGAGCTCAAGCTCACCGTCAGCAAGGACGGCAAGCCCGTCACCGACCTCGAGCCCTACCTCGGCGCGTACGGCCACCTCGTCGCCCTGCGTGCCGGAGACCTCGCCTACCTTCACGTGCACCCCAACGAGGGCGGCCCCGGCCCCGACGTCTCCTTCACCGCGACCGCCCCGAGCGCGGGGACCTACCGGCTCTTCCTGGACTTCCAGCACCAGGGCACGGTGCGTACGGCGGCCTTCACCGTCACCGCGGGCGGCGGGGCCGAGCCGGTGGCGGAGCCGGCCGCGAGCCCGGCCGCCGGCGCCGCGGTGGAGGAGTCGGGCGAGCACTCGCACTGAGGCGTGCCCATCGCCTGCATACCCCCCAGGGGTAGAAAGGTCCGCGACGAGAGGGACGAACGGGAAGGGATCGCCGTGCCCGCTTACACCGCACACCCCGCTGACACCGCCCCCGCCTATGCGGCGCACAAGGACGACGTCCTCAAGCGGCTGCGCCGCATCGAGGGCCAAGTGCGCGGCCTGCAGCGCATGGTGGAGGAGGGGACGTACTGCATCGACGTGCTCACCCAGGTCAGCGCCGCCACCAAGGCCCTGCAGTCCTTCGGGCTGGCCATGCTGGAGGACCACCTCCACTCCTGCGTCGCCGACGCCGTGGCCGAGGGCGGCGACAGGGCGCGCGACAAGGTGGAGGAGGCCTCGCGGGCCATCGCCCGCATGGTCCGCTCCTGAACGGCCCGCCCGCGGAATCTTCTTGACGTCGAGAGGGATGTGAGGGCAGGCTGCCGTGAAGTATCTCGATATCGAGATACTTCCTCGGGGGAGACGGAGGCCCGCCATGCGGCGGCGGAGCACGGCACGGCGCGACACGGACCACGACGGCGCCGAGGGCGGCCTGATCGCACAGCTCAGGCGGCCGCCCGGCGGCCGTGACGCCCGGATCATGATGCTCGCCCAGCTGCTCGACCGCACCGGCACCGGTGTCTGGGCGGCCTCCTCCGTCCTCTTCTTCACCTTCGTCGTCGGCCTCGACGCCGGACGGCTCGGCCTGATGCTCGGCGTCGGCGCGGTCGCGGGCATCGCGGGCTCACCGGTCGCGGGCCACCTGGCCGACCGGATCCCCGTACGCCCCCTGCTGATCGCCTGCCACCTGCTGCGCCTGGCCGCCCTCTGCGCGATGCTCTTCGTCACCCGCTTCGACCTGCTCGTGGCGATCGTCGCCGCCACCCACCTCGGCGACCGGGCGGCCAAGACCCTCGAGATGCTCTTCGCCACCCGGGTCGCGGGCGAGCGGCGCGCCACCTACCAGGCCCTGTCCCGCAGCGCCGCCAACGCGGGGTACGCGCTCGGCGCCGGCATCGCCGCCGCGGGACTCGCCGTGGGCACACGCGGCGCGTACGAAGTCCTCATCCTCGCCAACGCGCTGTCCTTCCTCGCGGCGGCCGTGCTGGTGTGGCGGACGCGGGAGCCGCGCGGCCACGGCCGCCTGGTGGCCGCCGCACCGGACGGCTCGGCACCGCACGGCATCGGACCGGACGGCACCGCACCGGACGGCATCGCGCGGGACGGCGCCGCGCCCGCGGTGAAGGGGCCCGGCGCGAACCCCTGGCGGGACCGGGGCTACCTCCGCTTCGTGCTCCTCGACATCCCTATGAACCTGGACGACTCCCTCCTGAACGTCGGGCTCCCGCTGTGGCTCGTCCACCACACCGACGCGCCCCACGCCGTCGTCCCCGCCCTCCTCGCGCTCAACACCGGCCTGGTCCTCGTCCTCCAGCTCACCGTGTCCGCGAAGGTCTGCGGGCCGCGCCGGGCGGCGGCCGCCGTCGCCTGGTACGGGCTGTTCCTGCTCGGCGCCTGCGTCCTCGTCGCCGTCACCCCCGAGCACGGGCCCTGGACGGCCACCGCGACCCTGCTGGCCGCGGCCGCCCTCCTCACCGCCGCCGAGCTGGTGCGCTCGGTGTGCTCCTGGGAGCTGGCCGTCTCCCTCGCACCGCCGCAGGCGAGGGCCTCGTACCTGGGGGTGGCCGGGATCTCCCCCTCCACTCAGAAGGCCGTCGGGCCGCTCCTGCTGACCGGCGCCGTCATGGCGGCCGGCCCGCTCGGCTGGGTGGCGCTCGGCACCGGCGTGGCCGGCCTGGCCCTGGTCCAGCGCAGGTGGGCCCTGCGCCGCCTGGCGGCCGTGCTGCCCGTACCGGCCCTCAGGTAGCGCACCGCGCGCGGCGCAGGCCTTGACAACGGGCGCCGCTCCCAGTGCAGTTGGCACCGCGTCCCCCCCGACCGGCAACCGCACCCCGAAGGGTCAGCGCATGACGAAGCCCGAGAGCCCGGGGTACGGCCACGACGTCGTCATCAGCGGGGCGAGCCTCGCCGGCAGCGCCGCGGCGATCCTGCTCGCCCGGCGCGGTGCCCGCGTCGCCCTGCTGGAGCGCCGCTCGGACCCCGAGGCGTACAAGGTGCTGTGCACCCACTCCCTCACGGCCAACGCCTACCCGGTGCTGGACGAACTCGGCCTCGTCCCCGCGCTGGAGGAGGCCGGCGCCGTCCGCAACACGGCCCGCTGGTGGACGCGTTGGGGATGGATCGAACCGAGGGCGGCGCCGGCGGGCCCCGAACTGCCCTACGCGTACAACATCCGCCGCGCCACCCTCGACCCGCTGATCAGGTCCCGTGCGGCGCAGACCCCCGGCGTCGACCTGCTCCCCGGCCACCGCGTCACCGGCCTCGTCCGGGAAGCCGGGCGCACCGTCGGGGTGCGCGTGTCGACACCGCGGGGAGAGCGCGAGATCCGGGCCCGCCTGGTGGTCGGCGCCGACGGCCGGGACTCGGCCGTGGCGAGGTCCGCCGCGCTGCCCGCCCGGCGGTACGAGAACACCCGGTTCGGCTACCTCGCGCACTTCCGCGGCCTTCCGCTGCACGGCGGGATCGGCCAGGCCTGGTTCCTCGAACCCGACATGGCGTACGCGTTCCCCAACGACGACGGGGTGACGGTCCTCGCGGTGCTCCCGGACAAGCAGCGGCTGCCGGCCTTCCGGGAGGACCTGGAGGGCAGCTTCCTCGACTTCGTCCGCGCCCTGCCCGAAGCCCCGCCCATCGACTCCGCCGAGCGCATCAGCAAGATCATCGGGACGGTCGACTACCCCCTCCTCAGCCGCGAGCCGACCGCTCCGGGCGTCGCGCTCATCGGCGACGCCGCCCTCACCGGCGACCCCCTGTGGGGGGTGGGATGCGGATGGGCCCTGCAGTCCGCGCACTGGCTGGCCGAGGCGGTCGCCCCGGCGGCGGCCGGCCGGGGCGACCTCGACCGCGCGCTCGCGGCGTACGCCCGCACCCACCGGCGCCGGCTGCGCGGCCACCAGTCCCTGGCCGCCGACTACGCCAGGGCCCGTCCGTTCAATCCGGGGGAGCGGCTGATGTTCTCCGCGGCAGCGCGCGACGAGGCGATGGCGCGGCACATGCACCTGTTCGCCTCCCGCCTGATCGGCCCGCTGCGCTTCCTGAGCCCCGCGGCCCTGGCCAGGGCCGCGGCCGTCAACATCAGGCACCGCGCGGCGGCCGCGCCGGACCCTGCCGCCGGCGGGCGGCCGGGCGCGCGCTGAAGCGCCCGCACCGCCGGCGGGCCGGACGGGGGCCGGATCAGACGATGCCCTCCGCGATGTCCGCCTGTTCGCGGGCGGTGCCGTAGGCGGAGGGGGTTCCGTACGAGCGCCGGGCGGCGTACCACCACACGCTCGCGAGGACCAGCACCACCGCGAGGGCGATCACCGCGTAGTTCATCGAGTCGATCGTGACCGGGGACTTCTGCGGCAGGCAGAACAGGACGGTGACGAGGGCCACCCAGACGACGGCGACCCATCCGATCGGCCGACTCCAGCGCCCCAGGCTCCACGGGCCGGGCCGGAACCGGTCGCCGGCGCGCAGCCGCAGGTAGATCGGGATGGCGTACGCCGGAGTGATGCCGATGACGTTGATGGCGGTCACGGCGCCGTACGCGGTGGCGGAGTAGAGCGAGGGCAGCGCGAGGACGCCGGCGACGACGACGGAGAGCCAGACGGCCGGTACCGGCGTCTGCGTGCGGCCGCTCACCCTGCGCCACAGGGCGGAGCCGGGCAGCGCGTTGTCACGGCTGAAGGCGAAGACCATCCGGCTCGCGGCGGCCACCTCGGCGTTGCCGCAGAAGAGCTGCGCGACGATGACGACGAGCAGCAGGGCGGTGGCGCCGCCGGAGCCGAGGGCGTCGAGGAAGATCTGGGCGGGCGGGACGCCGGTGGCGCTGCCCTGCACGGCCGCGTAGTCCTGGATGGCGAAGGTGAGCCCGGCGAGCAGGGCGAATCCGGCGAGCCAGGAGACCCAGATGGCCCGGACGATGCCCTTGGCCGCGGAGACGGAGGCGTTGGAGGTCTCCTCCGAGAGGTGCGCGGAGGCGTCGTAGCCGGAGAAGGTGTACTGGGCGAGCAGGAGGCCGATCGCCGCCACGTAGAACGGGTTGGCCCAGCCGGTGTCGTTGACGAACTCGGTGAAGACGAACGAGACCGACTGGTGGCGGTCGGGGACGAGGGCCAGGGCGCCGACGATCACCGCGACGCCGCCCAGGTGCCACCAGACGCTGACCGAGTTGAGCACGCTGACGAGACGGACGCCGAACAGGTTGAGGACGGCGTGCAGCAGCAGGATGGCCAGGAAGATCAGGAAGGTCGAGCCCGGGGTGGGCACGAACCCGAACTGGAGGTTGAGGAAGGCGCCGGTGAACAGGGCGGCGCCGTAGTCGATGCCGGCGATGGCGCCGAGGAGGCCGAGCAGGTTGAGCCAGCCCGTGTACCAGCCCCAGCGCCGTCCGCCGAGCCGGTCGGCCATGTAGTAGAGCGCGCCGGAGGTCGGGTAGGCGCTGGTCACCTCGGCCAGGGCGAGGCCCACGCAGAGGACGAACAGGCCGACGCCGGCCCAGCCCCACAGCATCACGGCCGGGCCGCCGGTGCCGAGGCCGAAGCCGTACAGGGTCATGCAGCCGGACAGCACGGATATGACCGAGAAGCTGATGGCGAAGTTGCCGAAGCCGCCCATCCGGCGGGCGAGGACGGGCTGGTAGCCGAGCTCTCTGAGCCGCTCCTCCTCGTCCTTGAGGGGCGGGGCGGCCTTGCGGTCCGGACTGGCTGCCGGCGTGGTGCGCGACATGGCGGTACCTCCGAGATGCGTGGAGCACGGGGGACGGGGGAGCGGGGAGGGGAGTGAAGGGGCGGCTGTGGTTCCGGCGCCGCGGGAGGAGGGGCGGGGAGGTTCAGTTCCGCTCGGCCAGGCTCCGGGACCTGGCGAGCAGGAACACTTCCTCGGCCAGGGCCGGGTCGGCCGGGTCGCGGGTCCGCTGGGCCCACGGCAGGGTGGTCCAGTACCCGCCCATCGCCTCGAAGACCCGGGCCGCCCCCTCGAACCGGTGGGCGCCCCACAGGGCGTGGGCGAGATGGTTCAGGTCGAGCGGGGAGGCGTGCGCCGGGTCGGCGTACGGGAACCAGGCGTCCAGGGCGTGCACGGCGTCACGGATGGCGTCCTCCGCGACCCAGTGCAGGTCGAGGGCCCGTTCCTGGCCGCCTTCGCGGCGGTAGCGCTCGACGTGGACGTAGAGCGGCAGCAGGTGGACGGGGGAGCCGGCCGGAGCCGTGCCGGCCGCCCAGCGGGCGAAGGTGACGGCCTCGGCCGGAGGCCGGCCCGCGTACACGAACTGGAGCATCCGGTGGTAGGCCTCGCGGTTGTACGGGTCCCGCTCGTCGGCCTGCCCGAGGAGGCCCCAGGGTCCCGGGGGCAGCATCGGGCCGGGCGGCGGCTGCCGGTGCTCGTCCATCCGGCAGTGTTCGTCGAGGAGGGCCAGGGCGAGCAGGCAGACCCAGGGCACGGGGTCGGCCGGGCTGAGGCCGGCGCTGCTGCGGCAGGCCTGCCAGGCCTCCTGCCACAGCTCGTGCGTACGGGGGTGCCCCGCGCGGTGGGCCCGGACGGCGCGTTCGACGGTGACCCGGGTGTGCATCACCGTCGCGGCGACGCTCGTGGGCTGCTCGGTCCTCCAGGCCTGCACCACGTCGGAGCCGGCGGCGACCGCGGCGAGGACCTGGGTGCGCTGGGTCCACAGCCCCCAGCCGTCCGTGCGTTCCAGCAGCCGCGCCATCGACAGCCAGCGGCCGGTGCGCACGTCCTGGACGGCGGCGCGCAGGTCGTCGTCCAGGCCGGCGGGATGGTAGACGGGCCGGAAATCGCCGGCCATCACCTCGCCCCGGGCGACGTGCGGCCGGATCGGGCTCGTCTTGCGGTCATCGTGGTCATGGGTCCTCGGATCGCTGGAGGGACGGTCGGGTCCGTCTGGCGTCCGAGGCCGCACTGCGGTCGGGCCAGCACCAGGGATGCGTGAACCTGCGCGAACCGTTCGGCGAACCCCCGGCCGTCGAGTCACGTGCGGCGCCGTCACCGCCCGTTGATCGGCGATCACTATAGAGCGGGTGCGGCCGTTCGCACCCCTGTTCTTCGTCGAACGCAAGTATCAAGCCACGCAGGGCATGTGAGGTGGCGTCATATCGACCACGGCCGTCCCGGTTGGATCTTGACGGACGCCCTCCGCTGGTGAAGGCTTCCGACCGACGATCGACGACCTGCCGGAACGCGGACGGAGTGGTGATGACGGGCCCGGTGCTCGCAGTGGACCAGGGCACCTCGGGAACCAAGGCCCTCGTGCTGTGCCCGGAGCGCGGCGTCATCGGCTCGGCCTCCGCCCCCGTACGGCCCCGGTACCTGCCGGACGGCCGGGTGGAGGTCGACCCCCGCGAGCTGCTGGACTCCGTCGTCGGCGCCGGCCGGGCCGCGCTGGCGGCGGCCGGTGAGCCGGTGGTGGCGGTGGGCCTGGCCAACCAGGGCGAGACCGTACTGGCCTGGGACCCGGCGGACGGCGCACCGCTGACCGACGCGATCGTCTGGCAGGACCGGCGCGCCGCGTCCCTCTGCGCCGAAATGGCCCCGCACGCCGAGGAGTTGCGCCGGCGCACCGGCCTGCCGCTCGACCCGTACTTCGCCGCGCCCAAGATGGCCTGGATACGCCGCCACCTGACGCGCGAGGGCGTCGTCACGACCAGCGACGCGTGGCTGGTGCACCGCCTCACCGGTGAGTTCGTGACCGACGCGGCGACCGCGGGCCGTACCCAGCTGCTCGATCTCGACACCGTCGCCTGGTCGGAGGCGGCCCTCGACGCCTTCGGCCTCACCGGCGAGCCGCTGCCGCGGATCGTCGACGCCGACGCCCCCGCCGGCACCACCTCCGCCTTCGGCCCCGTACTGCCGCTGACCGGGCTGCTCGTCGACCAGCAGGCGGCGCTGCTCGCCCAGAGCGTCACCGAACCCGGCACCGCCAAGTGCACCTACGGCACGGGCGCGTTCCTGCTCGCGCAGACCGGCCCGCAGCCGCGCCGCAGCACCTCCGGGCTGGTCGGCTGCGTGGCCTGGCGCCTCGCCGGACGGACCAGCTACTGCCTCGACGGCCAGGTGTACACCGCCGCGTCCGCCGTGCGCTGGCTCACCGACCTCGGCGTGATCTCCGGCGCCGAGGACATCGACACCGTGGGCGCCGGCGTCCCGGACGCCGGCGGCGTCACCTTCGTCCCCGCCCTCGCCGGGCTCGCCGCCCCCTGGTGGCGGGGCGATCTGCGGGGCTCGGTCACCGGACTCGGACTCGGCACCACCGCCGGGCACCTGGTGCACGCCCTGTGCGACGGCATCGCCGCCCAGGTCGCCGAGCTCGCGGACGCCGCCGCCGCCGACCTGGGCGCGCCGCTCACCACCCTCCGCGTCGACGGCGGCCTCACCCGGTCCTCCCTGCTGATGCAGGCCCAGGCCGACCTGCTCCGCATCCCCGTCGAGGTGTCGGCGCTGCCGGACGCCACCGCCCTCGGCGTCGGGGCGGTCGCCCGGCTCGGGCTCGACCCGTCCCTCACCGTCCACGAGGCCGTCCCGCGCTGGCAGCCGTCCGCCGTCTACGAGCCCAGGGCCGGCGCGGACGAGGCGGCCGAGCGCCGCGCACGCTTCCGCACGGCGGTCGCGGCGCTGCTCGACGGCGCGGCATGACCGTCACCACCGGCGGCCCCCTGCCCGGCGGGGAGTACGACGTCACGGTCATCGGCGCCGGCGTGGTGGGCACCGCCATCGCCCGCGAACTGGCCCGGCTGCCGCTGCGGATCGCCCTGGTCGACGCGTCCGACGACGTCGGGGACGGCACCTCCAAGGCCAACACCGCCATCCTGCACACCGGTTTCGACGCGGTGCCCGGCTCCCTCGAATCCCGGCTGGTCCGCGAGGGGAGCCGGCGGCTCGCCACGTACGCCGCCGAGAGCGGCATCCCGGTCGAACCGCTCGGGGCGCTCCTCGTGGCCTGGGACGAAGAACAGCTGGCCGCGCTGCCGGGCCTCGCCGAGAAGGCCGTCCGCAACGGCTACCGCGCGGCCCGGATCGTGCCGGCCGGGGAGGTGCGGGCCCGCGAACCGGAACTCGGCCCCGGCGTGCTGGGGGCGCTCGAGGTGCCCGGCGAGTCCGTCATCTGCCCCTGGTCGACCACCCTCGCGTACGCGACGCAGGCCGTGCGGGCCGGCGTCGACCTCCACCTCAACTGCCGCGTCCGGGCCGTGACGTCCGGCGACCCCCACCTCCTGGCCACCGGCCGGGGACCGCTGCGCACCCGCCACCTCGTCAACGCGGCCGGCCTGTACGCCGACGAGATCGACCGGCTGCTCGGCCACGCCGACTTCACCGTGACGCCCCGGCGCGGCCAGCTGATCGTCTTCGACGAGCTCGCCCGCGGCCTCGTACGGCACATCCTGCTGCCGGTACCGGGCGCGCTCGGCAAGGGGGTCCTGGTGACACCGACCGTGCACGGGAAGGTGATGCTCGGGCCGACCGCCGAGGACCTGGACGACAAGACGGCCACCGGATCGACCGCCGACGGGATCGCGCTGCTGCGGGAGAAGGGCCGGCGCATCCTGCCCGCGCTCCTGGAGGAGGAGGTCACCGCCGTGTACGCGGGGCTGCGCACCGCCACGGGCTCCGAGGACTACGCCGTCCGCGCCCACCCCGCGCAGCGGTACGTCACCGTGGGCGGGATCCGCTCGACCGGCCTGACGGCGTCGATGGCGATCGCGGCCCACGTGGTGGAGCTGCTCGCGGACGGCGGCCTGGCGACCTCCGGCGCCGTGGAACCGGAACCGGTGCGCGTGCCGAACCTGGGCGAGGCGTTCCCGCGCCCCTACCGCGACGCGGAGATGATCGCCGCGGACCCGGAGTACGGCCGCATCGTCTGCCACTGCGAACGCGTCACCCGCGGGGAGATCCGCGACGCGCTCGCGGCGACCGTCCCGCCCGGCTCGCTCGACGGGCTGCGGCGGCGCACCCGCGCCCGGGCCGGCCGCTGCCAGGGATTCCACTGCGGCGCAGCCGTCCGCGCCCTGTTTGAGGACGCCCGCCGGTGAACCGCAGGGACCGCCTGGTGGACGTCCTGGTCGTGGGAGCGGGCCCGGCCGGGCTGGCCCTGGCCGCCCGCCTCGCGGCGGCGGGCGCGGGCCGGGTCGAGGTCCTGGAACGCGAGGACGCAGCGGGCGGCGCCCCGCGCCACTGCCACCACCGGGGCTTCGGACGGCCGCCGCTGCCCGGGCTGTCCGGGCCGGCGTACGCACGGCGTGCGGTGGCCGCTGCGGTGGGCGCCGGCGCCGTGCTCCGCACCGGCGTCACCGCCACCGGCTGGTCCGGCCCGCTGACGCTGGAGACCACGAGCCCCGCGGGCCTGGAACGGATCACCGCCCGGGCCGTCGTCCTCGCCACCGGCGCCCGGGAACGCCCCCGCAGCGCCCGCCTGGTGCCGGGCAGCCGCCCGGCGGGCGTCTTCACCACCGGGGAACTCCAGCGGTCCGTGCACCCGCACGGCCGGCCCGTCGGCCGCCGGGCCGTGGTGGTCGGCGCCGAGCCCGTGGCCCGCCACGCGGTACGCACCCTGCGACGGGCGGGAACGGAGGTGGCGGCGATGCTCACGGAGCACCCGCGCGGCACCGCAGTTCCCGGGGTCGCGCTGCTCACGGCGACGACGGTGACGGAGCTGCGCGGCCGGGGCCGGCTGACGGGCGTGGCCGTCCGCCACGAGGACGGCCGGTCGGGGGTCATCGCCTGCGACACGGTGGTCTTCACCGGCGACTGGATCCCCGACCACGAACTGGCCCGCCGCGGCGGCGTCCCCCTGGACCCGGGCACCCGGGGGCCGTCCGTGGACCCCGCCTTCCGCACGACGCAGCCGGGGGTGTTCGCGGTCGGCAACGCCCTCCGCGGCATCGAGCCCGCGGCGACCGCCGCCGCCGAGGGCGCCGCCGCCGCGCCCCCGCTCCTGGCCCACCTCGCGGGCACCCCCTGGCCGGGCCGCGGACCGGCCCTCCTCGTCCGGCCCCCGCTCGCGTGGGTGACGCCGAACCACCTCACGGCTCCCGCCGCCGGCCCCCTCCTCCTGCGCTCCGCCGAGCCGCTGACGGCCCCGGTCGTGGAGGTGACCCAGGACGGCCGCCCGCTGTGGCGCCACCGCTTCCCGACGCGCGTGTCGCCGTACCGCTCCCTGCGCCTGCCGCCGGGGTGGACGACGCGGGTCGACCGCGCGGGCGGCCCGGTGGAGGTGGGCACCGCCTGACGGCCGGGTGCCGTGGCCGACGGGCCGGCGCCCTCACGCGGCGGCCGACCCCCGGCCGCCCTCGCACAGGAAGACGGTGCCGAGGCGGCCGCCCTTCCCGGAACTGATCACTCCCTTGTCGACATCGGGTGTGCCCCGCAGGTACGCCCCGCCGTAGCCCCGGCCGGCCAGGAAGACGCCCCACGTGAGCACCGTGGGCTCGGCCGGGCCGCCGCCCGGGGCGGGGAAGTCCTCCGCCACCGGGCGGACCCGGCGTTGGAGGATGAACGGGCCGTCCACGGCGGCGCGGACGCCGGCGGCCCACTCGTCGGCGGATGCCTCCCATCCCGCCAGCACGTCCAGGCCGCTGTGCGAGCTGCTCGCCTTGAGCACCAGGTCGCTCCGGTTCGCCAGCGCGTAGCGGAGCAGGTCCACGCGCTCCCCGGCGAGCTCGACCCGCTCGTCCCGGACCAGCCGGGTCCACGGGAGCAGACCGTCGATGACGTCGAGCTCGGCCCGGTCGAACAGGGACCGGTTGCGCTCGTCGCTGAGCAGGGCCAAGGCGGCCTTGCTGCCGTAGACCTCGTTCTCGAGCGGAGTGAACAGGCCGACCAGCCCCCGCTCGGCGGCCCGGTCGAGGGGCGCGAGCAAGGCCGCGTCCCCGGCGGTGACGACGTCGTTGATGACGAACCAGCGGTGCACCAGGTCGACCCGGCGCCCGAAGACGTGGACCCCGTCCGCGCGGTACTCCAGCTGTCCCAGGTGGCAGGGCACCGCATCGATGCCGTGCGAGGCGAGCAGACCGGCCATGCGGTGCAGGTGCGGTTCGAGCGCGGCATAGTTGTCAGGCCATTCGAGCAGCGCGACGACCGGGTTCGCGGAGAGGTCGACGGCGGGGAAGGACTCCCGCCAGAGGTCCGTCAGGACCTCGATCCCGTCGGTGAAACCGAGGCCGTGCTCCCGCGCGAAGGAGGCGACGTAGGGGTCCTGGAGCAGGGCGTGATTGAGCAGGACGATGTCCCAGCCGCCCAGTGGGCTGCCGCCGTTGAGTTCGAGCAGGCGGAAGCCGTCCTCCTCGCGGTACAGGTCGGCCCGGGCGCACCGGGGAAGCTCGCGCGCCCTGCCGTCGGCCCGGAGCGCGGCGCCGATCTGCTCCGGCGGCCAGCCGAGGGCGGCGGTGAAGGAGCGCAGGTCTCCCCCGTACAGCCGCTCGGGCAGCGACAGGAGGAGGTCGTACAGCCGGCTGAGCCGGGTCCCCACGTCACGGCTCTCGCCGCGGTCGAAGAAGACGGGGCGGGTCAGGAAGGCACTCCCGTAGATGTCTCCGGCCAGGGCGGAGTCCGCGCAGGACCGTTCCGGTGCGCACCCGTCCGGCAGCCCCGTCAGGTAGTCCCGGGTCAGCCGGGCCGCGGTGGACATCACTCGACCTCGATGACGACGTCCGCGAGGACCTCTGCCGCGGCCGCGTTCACCTCGGCGGCGGTCCCGGCGTGCAGGATCACGTAGCCGACCCGCGAGTCGTTGTCCCCCGGGGCGCGCACCCGGCCGCCCGGCTGGACCGTGAGCCTGCTCTCGGCCACCGCGCCCGACTCGCCGATCCCGCTGACCGAGCGAAGGGTTCCCCCGCGCGGCGGGGTCAGGAACCGGATGCCCGCCGCGCTGTCGGCGGTGGGAGCGAGGGACGGCTCCAGGCCGAGCGCGACCTGGACGTAGATCCTCGCCTCGTCGATGCCCCGGGCCTGCCGCATCAGGGCGACCACGTGGTCACCGGGCAGCCGGGCGCCGAGCTCGATGATCCGGGTGGTGCCGTCCGGGAGCAGCTTGAGCTCGGTGTGGGCGACGCCGTTGGTGATGCCGAGGGCGTGAGCGGCCGCCACCGCGGCCCGCTGCACGGTCCGTACCGACGCCTCGTCCAGCTCCGCGGGGACCGTGTGCCCGAACTCGGCCCGCTTGGCCCCTTCCGTGGTGAACTTGTCGTACGGGAACAGTGGGGTCGCCACGCCGCGGGCCACCACGGTCTCGATGCTGAACTCGACGCCGCCGACGTACTCCTGGATGACCACGTGCGCGTCCAGCGGGACGCCGTGCGGCATCTGGAACAGGTGGGCCTGCGCCGCGGTGAAGGCCGCCGCCAGCTCGTCCTCGCCGCGGACGACCGAGACGCCCCAGGAGCCGGACTGCTCGGCGGGCTTCACGACGATCGGGTACGTCAGGCCTGCCGTCCTGACCAGGTCGTACGCCTCCTCGACCGTCCGCGCGGCCACGGTCAGCGGGGCGGGAACGCCCTGCTCGGCGAAGGCACGCGCCATGATGCGCTTGTTGCGACAGCTGAGCGCCCGCGAGGGGTCGTTGCCGGGAAGCCCCAGATCGGCGGCGAGCCGCGCGACCAGCGGGGTCAGGAACTCCCAGCAGGCCACCACGCCGTTGACGTCCTCGGCCCTGGCGAGCTCCCTGAGCTGCCGCAGTGCGCCTTCGCCGTCGGAGAAGTCCGTGAAGACGAGTTTCCCGTCCTTCCGGATCTTTTCCTTGAGCGCGGGGGAGTACCACTTCTCGTAGACGTCTTCGTGGGTGACGACGATGACTTCGACGCCCAGGTCCAGAGCGGCGTCGAAGACGTATTCGCCGGTGTTCCCCATCGCTTCGATCAATAGCAGCTTGGGCATGTGTGGTGGTCCCCCAGGGGAGTTGATGACGTGATGGATGTGCGGCCGCGACCGAGGTCATGCCAGTAGACGGCCGCCGCGAGAAGCACGACAGGGACAGAACAGATGACGATCTCCCCGTGCCGTCCGGTGGAATTCGTCGACTCCTCCGAATTTGCCCGGACTCTGAGACGGCCTGTTGTGCGAAGCGTCGGCCGGACAACGCCCGGTTAGGTTCGGCGAAACGAATCAACCCCAAGGGCTGCCGAGTTGGGACGAAAGCGCGAACACCTCAACCACCCGCACAGGAGGAATCCGGCCGTGAACGTCACCTTCATCCACGACATCGTGGACGTCCGCGCAACGGAGTGGGACGCCCTCGCGGCGGAGGCCGGCTTCTACCTCTCCCACCAGTGGCTCGCCGCCCAGCAGTACGACCCCACCGCATCGGTCGGCTACGCCCTGGTCCACGACGACGGCGCTCTGATCGCCGCGGCACCGCTGTACCTGGTCGACACCGAACCCAACGACCTGTACCGCGTCCACGAGGTCGTCCCCGGTCGCGCACCGGCCAGGACCCTGCTCGCGGGAGCCCGCCGCGGCTACCTCAACGCACCGCTCCTCCACCCCCGCCTCACCCCCGAGCGGCGGCGCGAGGCGCTGGGCCGGCTCGTGACGGCCGCCGCAACCCTCGCCGCCGCCCGGGAGGCGGAGCCGTGGTGGCTCTACGTCACCGACGCGGCGGCTGCCGAACTCGCCGAGGCCTGCGGCACCGAGCCCGTCCAGCTGAACCAGGACGCGCGCATCCCACTGCCCGGCAGTACGTTCGACGATTACGTGGCGGGGCTGCCCCACAAGCGGCGCAGTGCCGTCCGCCGGGAACGCCGGGCCTTCACCGAAGCCGGCTACGAGCTCCGCACCCTGCGGCTCTCCGAGTGCGCCGGCGACGCCGGCGCACTGGCCGCCCGGCTCCAGGAGCGCCACGGCCACCCGGCCGACCCGGCCTTCATGGCCCGGCTGCTGCACGACCAGGCCGTCGGCATGGCCGACAGCGGCATCGTCCTCGCGGCGTACGCCGAAGGACGCATGGTCGCCTTCAGCCTCTTCTACTGCCACATGGGTACCGTCTGGCTCCGCTCCACCGGATACGACTACGCACGGCTGCGGGGCGCGCACGAGTACTTCAATCTCGCCTACTACCTCCCCATCGAGTACGCCTACGCCCACGGCGCCGCCTCCCTCCACCTCGGCATGGAGTCCCTGCACGCCAAGACCCTCCGGGGTGCGGTCGCTTCACCCCTGTGGGCGATAGGAGGGCCTGCGGCCCCCGCAGGAGCCACCTGCGGGGAGCCGGCCCGCGGGGCCTGCACGCCGGCCCTCTGAGCCCGCGGACGCACGGCCCGGCGCTCCCCCCCCGGATCACGCCGTGCGGACCCTTTGGGCGAAGGGCGCCGTACGGACCAGGACGACGGCCGCGAGGACGGCGGCCAGGCCCGAGGCGCAGGTCAGGGTGAAGGCCGTCTGGTGACCGGAGCGTTCGGCGAGCTGGCCGGCGACGAGCGCCGAGATCCCCTGCCCGACGATCAGTCCGCTGCCCAGGAGCGACATGGCCTCGCCCATACGGGTCTGGGGTGCCACACGCTCGGCCAGGCCGAAGACGGCGATGAGGTGAGGGGCCACGGCCGCCCCGATGCCGGCGACGGCCGCCGCCGCGCCGAGGAAGCCGTCCACGGCCAGCAGGGGGAGCAGCAGCAGCGCCTGGGCGGCGATCGCGATGCGCAGCCTGACGGTCAGGTCCCGCTTTCCGGGGCGGAGGGTGACCGCGATCCCGGCCAGGGCGCTGGTGACCGCCATCGCGCCCCAGACGAAGCCGGCCATTCCGGGATCTCCGAGCTGCTGGGCCAGGGCGCTGACCCCGGCGTTGGCGCTGCCCCAGATCATCCCCTGGAGCAGCGCCATGACCAGGAGCACCACGAGGGGAGGGGTCAGCAGGCGTTCGGTGGTGCCCGTGCCCGGGCGGGACCGGCTACCGCCGGGCGCCGTCGGATGGACGGCGAACAGCGTGCCGAACACGACGATCAGGCTTCCGGCCAGCAGCAGTCCGGCGACCGGGTGGACCAGGGTCACCGCGAGCCCTGCGAGGGCCGGTCCCGCCATGAAGCCGATCTCGTCGATGGTGGTGTCGGCGGACAGGGCCCGGCCGGTGAGATCGGACTTGCCCGCGGTGAGGGCGATCCAGCGGGTGCGCGACAGGGGCCCGATCTGCGGAACGGTCAGCCCCACCAGCAACGCCAGTACGGCTTCCACGGCGGCCGGGACATCGGCGAGAACGGCCGCGACGAAGGCCGCGATGGCGGCGCCGTTGGCGAGGGAGGCGCTCAGGACGACGACCCGGTGTCCGAGCCGGTCCGCCATCCTGCCGATCGGGGGTCCGCCCAGGGCCTGCCCGGTCCACAGCATCCCGGCGGCGAGGCCCGCGCGGCCGATGCCGTTGAGCTCCGTGAGCATCAGCAGGGTTCCGATGGGGCAGATCGCGGCGGGCAGCCGAGCGAGGAAGGACATGGTGGGCAGGGCGGGCCCCGCTATGGAGACGAACGAGCGAAGGCTGGTGGCAGCGGACAACGGGGATTCCTTGGCGAGGGGGGTGAGTGGGGGAGGGGCGTGGGATCACGCCAGGCCGGCGGCCCTGCGGAGCTCGGGCACGCGGTTGGTGCGCTCCCAGGTGAAGTCCGGGAGTTCGCGGCCGAAGTGGCCGTAGGCGGCGGTCTGGGCGTAGATCGGGCGCAGGAGGTCGAGGTCGCGGATGATGGCGGCGGGGCGGAGGTCGAAGACGGCGGAGACGGCTTCCTGGATGCGCTCGTTGGGGAGGACGCCGGTGCCGAAGGTCTCGACGAAGAGGCCGACGGGTTCGGCCTTGCCGATGGCGTAGGCGACCTGCACTTCGCAGCGTGTGGCCAGGCCTGCGGCGACGACGTTCTTGGCGACCCAGCGCATCGCGTACGCGGCACTGCGGTCGACCTTGGAGGGGTCCTTGCCGGAGAAGGCGCCGCCGCCGTGGCGGGCCATGCCGCCGTAGGTGTCTATGATGATCTTGCGGCCGGTCAGGCCGGCGTCGCCCATCGGGCCGCCGATCTCGAAGCGGCCGGTCGGGTTCACCAGCAGCCGGTAGCCCTCGGTGTCCAGCTTGATGCCGTCCTGCGCCAGCTGCGCCAGCACGTGCTCGACCACGAACTGCCGGATGTCGGAACCCAGCATGCTCTCCAGGTCGGCGCCGGCGCCCAGGAGGAGTTCCAGTTCGTCGGCGCCGACGTGCTGGGCGGAGACGACCACCGTGTCCAGGCGCACCGCCTTGTCCCCGTCGTACTCGATGGTGACCTGCGTCTTGCCGTCCGGACGCAGGTAGGGGACGGTGCCGTCCTTGCGGACCTCCGTCAGCCGGCGGGAGAGCCGGTGCGCGAGGTGGATCGGCAGCGGCATCAGCTCGGGCGTCTCGTCGCAGGCGTAGCCGAACATCAGCCCCTGGTCGCCCGCGCCCTGCCGGTCGAGGGCGTCCTCGCCGTCGCCGCCCGACACGTCCACACCGCGGGCGATGTCGGGGGACTGCGCGCCGATGGACACCGACACGCCGCAGGAGGCGCCGTCGAAGCCCTTCTTCGACGAGTCGTAGCCGATGGCGAGGACCTTCTCGCGCGCGATCCGGGCGATCGGCGCGCACGCCCGCGTCGTCACCTCGCCCGCGATGTGGACCAGGCCGGTGGTCACCAGGGTCTCCACGGCCACCCGCGAGGCCGGGTCCTCGGCGAGGAGCGCGTCGAGGACGGCGTCGCTGATCTGGTCGGCCATCTTGTCGGGGTGCCCCTCGGTCACGGACTCCGAGGTGAACAGGCGCTTCGTCATGTGTGGCTCATCCTTTGCTGGTGGTCCGGTCGCGGACCAGGTCGGCGAGGCGGGCGAGGCCCACGTCGATGCGTTCGGGGGTCAGGACGCTGAAGGACAGCCGGATCTGGTGGGTGCCGCCGGCCCCCGCGTAGAAGTGCCGCATCGGCGTCCACAGGACACCGAACCGGGCCGCGGAGTACTCGAGCACCGCGTCGTCGGCCTCGAAGGGCAGGGTGACCACCGCGAACATGCCGCCGCCCGGCACGTTCCAGCTGACCTGCGTCCCGGGGCCCGGGAAATGCCGCCGCAGTCCGTCGAGGACGGCCCGGAGGTTGCGGGCGTAGACCTCGCTCTCGCGCCGCGTCGCGGCGGCCATGCTGCCCCCGTTCTCCAGGAGCTTGCCGCCGATGACGGCCTGCGAGACCGTCGAGGTGTTCAGCGTCAGCATGCTCTTGAGCTTCGCGAGCTGGTCCGCGAGCAGCCCTCCCTCCGCCGCCCCGGCCCCCTCGACCGGCTGGTCCGCGACGACGTATCCGACGCGCGCGCCGGGGAACGCCGTCTTGGCGAAGGAGCCGACGTAGACGACGTTGCGGTGCCGGTCGAGGGACTTGAGGGTGGGCCGGCGCTGCGCTCCCGCGTTGAAGAGGGAGTACGGATTGTCCTCGATGACGAGGACGCCTTCCGAGGCGGCGGCTTCGAGCAGCCGCTCACGGTCGGCCAGGTTCATGCTCAGACCACTGGGATTGGCGAAGTCCGGCACGACGTAGCAGGCGCGCGGACGCAGCCCGGCCGTACGGCAGGCGCGTACCCGGTCGACGAAGTCGTCGACGTCGATGCCTCCCGTGCCCTCCTTCACCGGGTGTACCGGCATGTCCATGAGCCGGGCCGCACCCAGGAATCCGACGTAGGTGGGGGCGGGGGCCAGGACGACGTCCCGCTCGTCGGTGCGCAGGGCGCGCAGCAGCAGGACCATCGCCTCCTGGCAGCCGGTGGTGACCACGATCGCGTCCGGGTCGGCCGTGATGCCCTCGTCCACGGCGAGGTTCTGGACGAGCAGGTCGGTCAGGATCCCCTTGGTGTGTCCGTACTGGAAGAGGGTGGTGCGCACCTGGGCCGGGGTCTGCCCGAGGTCCTGCGCCAGGTGGCGGGTGAACCGGGTGATGTGGGAGTGCAGCTGGCCGGGATCGTAGAAGTCCTCGTACGGACGGCCCGCGGCGAACGAGATCGCCTCGGGGTAGCGCCCGGTGATCTCGTTGAGCAGGGTCATCGAGCCGAGCACCGGGTCGGAGAGGGAGCCGTGCAGTGTGTCCAGGCGCAGCGGGTCGCTCGGTGCCTGTGGGTACGGCCGCATTTCGGGCAGGGCGGTGGCCGTCATGAGGCGGCCTCGTCCGCGGGGAGCTGGACGGGCGGGGCGGTCGGCCCGGCACCGGCCGGGGGCCCGGTCTGCGGGCCGGCCCGGTCCAGGCCGAGCACCAGGGGCACGGCGATCACGTTCAGTCCTCCCAGAACGATCCAGGGCCAGGCGGGCCCCTGGGTGAGAAGGGCGGTGAGCAGGACGGGAGCCAGGGCGTTGCCCAGGGTCCAGGAGAGCTGGAAGGCGGCCAGGTAGCGTCCGCGGATGTGCTCGGGGGCCAGGGAGACGCTCAGTTCCCCGCTGGGCGGCAGGCTGAGCATCTCGGCGGCGGTGAAGACGACCATCCCCGCCACCAGGCCTGCCGCCACCGCCCATCCGGGCACGGCGAGCAGGAGGCCGAAGACCGCGAACGCGAGGGCGTTGACCACGGCGGCGAGCGCCAGGACCCTGGCGGGCCGGTGGCGTTCGGTCCAGCTCGCGACCAGGGTCTGCGTCCCGGCGACGAGGACCATGTTGCCGACGACGCACACCCCGACGAGCCAGGCTGCGCCGCCCAGCACCTCGGTGGTGTACACGGCCAGCAGGACGGGAACCGCACTGGCGGCGAGGACGAAGGCGAGGTTCGCGAGGGTCAGCCGCAGGTAGCGGCGGTCGCGCAGGACCTGGGCGTAGCCTCCCGGTGGCCGGTCCGCCGCACCCCGCGGGGCCGGGGCCTCGGCCGGCTGCTCGGCGCCGGCCGCCTCGGCCGGCCGCCAGGTGCCGACCAGCCAGGCCGCGACGACGAAGGTCAGCGCGTTGGCCAGGACGAGCGCCCGGACACCGGTGACACTGCCCAGGGCGATCGCCACGGACGCGACGGCCGTGCCGAAGCCGGCGCCTGTGTTGCGCAGTGCTCCGATGAAGCCGAACCACCGGGCGCGGTCGCCCTGGCGGGCCGCCGCGAGCATCACCAGGGCCCGGCTGGACGTCCAGTAGATGCTGGAGCCCGCCTGGGCGACGACTTGGACCAGGACGATCTTCCAGGCGCTGTCGGCGAACAGGAACCCGGCGAAGCCGACCGCGGAGATCAGGTTGGCGACCACCACCACCTTGCGGGGGCCGAGCCGGTCGATGAGGGGGCCCGCGACGACGGGGGAGGGCAGCGCGAGGAGCTGCGCCAGGGAGAGCGCCGCACCGATGCTGCCGAGCGAGAGCGTGGTGGTCGCGCTGAAGTAGACGACGGTGAAGGCGAGGACGAGCCCGTTGCCGAGGCTGTCGAGAACGTTCGCACCGACGAAGCGTCCGTTCCCGGTCAGGTCCGGCATGCCCCAGCGGGCCAACAGGCCCCGGCCCTTCACGGCCGCCCCGTGCCGGCGTGGAAGCAGGTCCCCATCAGGGCCCCGTTCGCCTGGCTGATCACGCCGCCGTCCAGGTCTGCGGTGCCCCGGATGTACGCGCCTCCGTAGCCGTGTCCCACCAGGAAGACGCCCCAGTTCAGGACGAGGGACTCGGTGTCCCGGGTGCCGTCGCCGACGGGGAACTGCTCGGCCACGGGCCGTACCCGCCGCTGGACGATGTACGGGCCCCCCGCGAAGGAGTCCACGATCCGCTCCCACTCCCGCTGGTCCGTGGACCAGCCCGGTACCACGTCCAGGCCGCCGTGCGAGCCCGTCGCCTTGACGACCAGGTCCTCGCGGTGTGCGCGGACGTAGGGCAGGAGGTCGACGACCTCCCCCTGGACGTGGACCTTCTCGTCCCGCAGCGTCCTGCTCCACGGCAGGAAGGAGTCGATGACCTCCAGTTCCCCGTCCGTGAAGGCGTGGCGGCTGCGTTCGTCACTGAGGACGGCGAAGCACCCCTTGCTGCCGTAGACCTCCGGCTCCAGCGGGGTGAAGAGGCCGGTCTTCCCGTCCCGCGCCGCCTCGTGGATCGGCCTCAGGAGCTCGGCGTCCTGCGGGGCGACCACGTCGTCGATGACGTAGAAGCGGTGGACGGCGTCCAGTCTGCGCCCGTGTACGTACAGGCCGTCGTGGCGGGACTCGACCTGGCCCGCGTGACAGGGGACCGCCTCGATCCCGTAGGGCCTGAGCAGTTCGGCCATCACGCGCAGCCGCGGCTCCAGGAAGGTGAAGCTGGCGGGCCAGTCGACGAGACCGATCACCGGCCCGGTGCCGAGGTCCAGGCCGGGGAGCGCTTCCCCGAGCACCTTGGTCAGCATCCAGGTGGTGTCCGTCGTGTCGACGCCGTGCTCCTGGGCGAAGGAGGACACGTACGGGTCGGCGAGCAGCACGTCGTCGATCAGCGGGGTGTCGAAACCGCCCAGCGGACTGCCGACGTTGAGTTCGAGGATCCGGAAGCGTCCGCTCTCCTCCTGGTAGAGGTCGGAACGGGCGAACCGCGGCACCTCGCGCGGGATGCCGTCCTCGCCGAGCGCCGTCGCGATCTGGAGCGGTGACCAGCCCACGGCGCGGGCGAAGGCCCGTACGTCCCCGCCGTGGAGCCGGTGCGGCAGCGAGAGGAGCAGGTCGAAGAGGTCGCTGAGGCGGCTTCCCACGTCCTGGACCTGGTCGGCCTCCAGGAACACGGGGCGGCTGAGGAACCGCTCGCCCAGTGCCGTGCGCAGGAGTTCGGAGTCCGCGCAGGCCCGGGCCAGGGCGGTGCCCGGGCGGGAGCCCGCGAGGTACGCGAGGGTCAGGGCGTTGGTCATCGGCCGGGCTCCGTCTCGACGGGCACGGTGACGGCAGCGGCCCGGTGGTCCTCCGGCCCGGTTCCGGGCCGCGGGTACGGTCCGGTGCCGTCCGCGGCTGCCGGCCGCAGGGCCCCGCTCATGCGGCCACCGGGCCCCGCTCGGCGCCGGCCGGGGCGGCGGACGCCGCGGCCGGCACGGGGAAGACGTCGACGAGCAGCATGTCCCGGACGGCGAAGGGGTGGTCGGGGCCGGGCTCGATGGCCGACACACCGTGGAACACCCGCCGGTCGTCGATGATGACCGTCTCGAACGGCTCCGTCAGCAGGGTGCTGAAGATCGCCTCCCGGTTGCGGTCGTAGAGCTGGGAGCGGCCGCCCTCGACGTTGTCGCGGCGGATGAGCACCTGGGCGACGAAATGGTGTCCGTCCTCGTGGATGCCTTCCGGCGCCGGCTGTCCGGCCGCGCCCCTGGTGGCGGTGATGCGTATCTGGTGGATGCCGATGGCGGCCCGCGTGGCGTCGAAGGTGCCGGGGAGGCGCGCCACCAGGGCCCGGACCAGGGTCGCCAGCAGGGGGGAGTCCGCGATCTCGTCCTCGATCGGCTCGAACTCCCGGGCGACGCCGCCGTGCAGGGGGTTCACGTCGACGGACTGGTGGAAGGCGCCGTGGGGGGCCCGCTCCAGCCCCGTGGCCGTCAGCCGGAACTCGCTGTAGCGGCGGCGGCGGTAGTCGGCACCGTCGTGGAGGTAGGCGTCGACCGGCATGCCGTTCCAGGACTCACGCAGCAGCTTCACCTCGGCCTCGGTGTGTCCGGCGAGGGAGCCGAGCAGTTCCGCTGCGGTGATGTGGACGTACGGCTGGGACATGGTGCGGGTGACCTTTCACTTCTGAGGGAACGAGATCGTGGCGGAGCGTCAGCGGACGGCCTGTGCCTCCGGGCGGGTCAGCAACTGCTTCAGCTGTACGGCCATGTCCGCGGAGAGCACGCCGTGCTCGGCGTCCAGGGCGGTGATGGCCTCCAGGAACGCGGCCTCGGCGCCGAATTCGCAGGTGGCGATCAGCAGCCCGCCGTACTCCTTGCCGTCGACCACCAGGGTCGGCGTCACCTGGACCACGTCGAGCAGCTTCCCGGCAGCCTCGGTGAAGGCGTCGGTCACGCCGTTCACCGGGAACTCCAGGGACCAGCGGCGGCGCTCCAGGACGGGCTCGGGCTGGGGCTGCCACCGGCCGAGGAGGATCTCGGTCATGCAGAGGTAGGTGTTGCGCCCGGACGCGGCCACGCCCAGGGCGGTGGCCCCGGAGACCCGGGGATTGATCTCCAGCACGTGGTACGTGCCACCGCTGTAGATGATGTCGAGGTTGATCACGCCGGTGATCCGCAGGCCGGCGCACAGCTTCTTGAGCTTCTCCGCCACCGGCAGGAACGCCTCGTCGTCGGCGGCGCGCGGGGCGGAGGACCGCAGCTCCCAGAAGGCGAAGGTCGGCTCGCCGCCGGTCGGGCCGGTGAAGCACAGCGGCTGGACGGCGTACTCCCCGTCGGAGCCGACGAGCTCGACGGTGCACAGCTCGCCGGTGATGCACTCCTCCAGGACGAAGTTGCCCTCGTCGGGGGTGGCGAGGTACGCCTCCAGCTCCTCCCGGTCGCGGATGAAGCGCATGCCGTTGCCGGAGCTGCCCCACACGGCCTTGCTCAGCAGCGGGTAGCCGATCTCCTCGGCCTTCCAGCGGATGATGTCCGCGTAGACGGGGACGTCCGCGCCGCCGTTCTTGAGCAGGGTGCCGTCGACGAGCATGCCGCGGGGGGTCTCCAGGCCGTAGTCGGCCAGGATCTTCTTCGTCTCCCACTTGTCGGCGAGCAGGCGGCTGGGCTCCAGGCCGTTGGTGACGACGGGGATGCCGTGCGCGGCCAGCTTCTCCTTGACGACCGCGTCCCGCAGGCCCGCCTCGTCGGGGAAGGACAGGGAGACCGCGCCGTCGGCCCCCCACGCCAGGATCCGCTCGGCGATGAGGTCGGGCCGTGCGTCCTCGGGCAGCTTCTCCCAGGTTCCGCCGGGGAAGTCGCCGGGGCCGCACTCGCCGTCGGTGAAGAAGATGCGGGCCTCGATGCCCTGGGCGGTGACGGTGCGCGCCAGCTCCGGGATGTACGGTCCGGCCCGTGAGATCGGGATGGACCGGATGTAGGCGATGCGCTTGATGTCCGACTCTGTCACGGTGGTCACTCCACTTCGATCGTGAGTTTGGCGATGGCGGCGTCCGCCGCGGTGTTGACCTTCTCGGGGGTCGCCGCCGTGAGCATCACGTAGCCGACCCGGCCGTCGTTGTCGCCCGGGCCGCGGACCTCGTCGTCGGGCTCGGGGTAGACCGCGATGCGGTGGACCTGCGGGGAACGGACGACTCCGTCGATGCTGCGGAAGCGGCCCGCCCGGGGCGGGACGAAGAACCGGATGGCCGCGGCCCGTTCGGCGCGCGGCGTGAGGTCGGGCTCGATGCCCAGGGCCACCTGGATGAAGGCGCGGGCCTCGTCGATGCCGCGGGCGAGGCGGATCAGCTCGGGCACCCGGTCGCCGGGCAGCCGCGCCCCCACCTCGATGATCTTTGCGCCGCCCCCGGGCAGCAGTTTCAGCTCGGTGTGGGCGACGCCGTTGGTGATGCCCAGCGCGCGGACCGCCGCGACCGTGGTCTCGAAGAGCGTCGCGGTGTCGTCCTCGCCGAGCGCGGCCGGCACGGTCTGGCCGGTCTCGGCCCGGAACACACCGTCGGTGGTGAACTTCTGCACCACGGTGAGCGGCGAGACCCGCCCCTCGAAGACGACGCTCTCGACGCTGTACTCGACGCCGTCGACGTACTCCTGGATGAGCACGGTGGTGTCGAGGGGGAAGCCGTGCGGAGACTCGTACGGCCAGGCCTGGGCCGCGGCGAACGCGTCGGCCAGCTCGTCCTCGCCCTGGATCACCGACACGCCCCACGAGCCGGCCTGTTCGGCCGGCTTGACGACCAGGGGGTAGCGCAGACCGCCGGCCGCCAGCCGGGCGGCGGCCTGGCCGTGGTCCTGCGCGAGGATCGTGACGGGGGCCGGGACCCCGTACTCCTCGAACAGCCCGGCCATGATCCGCTTGTTGCGGCAGCCGTCCGCCCGCTCGGGGTCGTTGCCGGGCAGTCCGAGCCGGGCGGCGAGCCGGGCCGCCGTGGGGGTGAGGAACTCCCAGCAGCCCACCACCGCGTCCACGCCTTCGGTCCTGGCGTACTCGGTGAGGTCGTCCAGGGCCTTGGCGGGGTCGGAGAAGTCGGTGAAGACCACCTCGGGGATCTTCTCCCTGACGGCCGGCGCGTAGGAGTCGTAGATCTCCGGGTGGGTGGCGACCACCATCCGCACGCCGAGGTCGCGGCCCGCGTCGAGCAGGTCCTCGGCGGACCCCATGGCTTCGATCAGCAGAACCCTCTTCATGTCCGTACTCCTGTGGATCGTGCGCCGAGAGCGATGTCGTGCGGGCGCAGGGGGACGCGGGTCAGCGCGAGGCCGGTGGCGTCGCGGACGGCGGCGACGATGGCGGGGGTCGCCGAGAGGGTCGGTGCCTCTCCCGCCCCGCGTACGCCGTAGGGCGCGTGCGGGTCCGGGTGCTCCACGATGGTGAGGTTCATCCGCGGGACGTCGAGGGCCGTCGGGATCAGGTAGTCCGTGAACGAGGCGTTCTGGACCTTGCCGCCCTCGACCACGAGCTCCTCCATCAGGGCGAGCCCGAGTCCCTGCGCGGAACCGCCGTGGATCTGGCCCTCCAGGCCGCCGCGGTTGATGGTGCGGCCGACGTCCTGCACGGCGTCCAGCGCGACCACCCGCACCAGCCCCAGCTCCACGTCGACGTCGACCACGGCGCGGTGGACGCACATGATGAGCTGGACGTGGGAGTCGCCGAGACCGGTCAGCGGGTCGACGGCGCTGGTCGCCCGGTGGTGGTACTCGCGGGTGACGTCGACGGTGTCCGCGCCCAGTACGTCCAGGACGTCGGCGAGGACCCCGTCCCGGCGCGAGACGAGTTTGCCCCCGCTGACGCAGAGGTCGCCGGCCGGCCGCTCCGACAGTGCCATGCGTCGGGCGGCGAGCTGGAAGAGCTCCTCCCGCGCCGCCTCGCAGGCGGTCCTCACGGCGCCGCCGGTCATGTAGGTCTGCCGGGAGGCCGAGCTCCCGCCGGAGTCGCCGATCGAGGTGTCCGGGGGGAGCAGCACCACGCGCTCGAAGCCGAGTTCGGTGCGGGCGATCTGGGCCTCCACGGTGACCAGGCCCTGGCCGACCTCCGCGGCGGCCGTGTGGAGGTATGCGGTGGGCTCGCCGTCGGCCACGGCGAGGACGACCCGGGCGGTGGAGTAGTCGTCGTCGCCTCCGGAGAAGCAGGCGTTCTTCATCCCCGCCCCGTAGCCCACGCCGCGCACCACGCTCTCGGCGCGGGTGCTGCCGGACAGGCCTCCCGGCATGTCCCGGGGATCGGTGACCGCGGGGAGGGCCGCCGGGAGGGGCATGGCCTCGATCTCGTCGAGCAGCGAGAGGAACGGCTGCGGGGCGTCCACCGCCTGGCCGTTGGCGATCCTGGAACCCGGCCGGATCGCGTTGCGCCGGCGGATCTCCAGCGGTGTCAGGCCGACCCGGGCGGCGAGCCGGTCCATCATGGACTCGTAGGCGAAGCAGCCCTGGACGCCGCCGAAGCCGCGCATCGCCCCGCAGGGGGGGTTGTTGGTGAACACGCCGTACACGTCGACCGAGACGTGCGGGACCTCGTACGGCCCGAGACAGAGGGAGGAGCCGATGCCCACCACGCCGGGTGTCGCGGAGGTGTAGGCGCCGCCGTCGAAGACGATCCTGACGTCCGCGTACACGAGCCGGCCGTCCCGGGTGGCGCCGTACTCGTACCGCATCCTGGCGGGGTGGCGGTGGACGTGTCCCAGGAAGGACTCGTCGCGGCTGTAGGACATCTTCACCGGCAGACCGGTGGCCAGGGCCAGCAGCGCCATGTGGATCTGCACGGAGATGTCCTCGCGGCCGCCGAACGCCCCGCCGACTCCCGAGAGGGTCAGTCTGACCCGCTCTTCGGGCAGGCCCAGCACGGGGACGATCTGGCGCTTGTCGTGGTGCATCCACTGCGTCGACACGTACAGGTCGAGGCCGCCGTCCCCGTCGGGAACGGCCATCCCCGACTCCGGTCCCAGGAACGCCTGGTCCTGCATGCCGATCTCGAACTCGGCCCGCTCGACCACGAGATCGGCGCGGCGCCGGGCGGCCTCCACGTCACCGGACCGTATCGGCTGGTGGCGTACGAGGTTTCCCTGCGGGTGCACGGCAGGCTGGTCGGGATCGAAGGCCGCCAGAGCGGGATCCGTGAGCGGCTCGCGCACCTCGAAGTCCACCCGGATCAGGGCCAGCGCCCGCCGGGCGGTCTCGGGGTGGTCGGCCGCCACCAGTGCGATGGGCTCGCCCTGGTAGCGGACCTCGTCCACGGCGAGAACGGGCTGGTCGCGGCGTTCGAGGCCGTACAGCTTCCGGCCCGGCAGGTCTTCGTGGGTGAGGACCGCGGCGACGCCGGGGAGGGCGCGGGCCCTGCTGGTGTCCAGCGAGCGGATGCGCGCACTGGGGTGCGGGCTGCGCAGCGTCGCGCCCCACAGCATGTCCTCGGCGCGCAGGTCCGACGCGTACGCGAACGAGCCCTGGACCTTCTGTGCGCCGTCCGGGCGCGGGGGTGTGCCACCGATCCCGATGGCCTGGTGCAGGTCGACCGCCTCAGGGGCGCCCGATGGAGTGGTACTCAAGGAAAACCTATCCACGAAGTTGGCCGGCTCGAGCGAGCGCAGGGCCGAGTCGGCCAGGGGCGCGCCAAAGGTGCCTCGGAGCCTTCGAGGCCAGAGCTGGTGTTGGGGGGCGATCTGCCGGACGCTGCCGGTCCGCTACCGCATGGTGATCGGCTGGGTGTGGCGGACGCGTGGATGCGGCGTGCCGCGCAATGGAGTTGGCCCCGTCGAGGGGTCCGCCGTCGATGACGCCGGACGCGGCGTCCGGCACGTGGTCGCCGCCGACCGGGCGAGCGGCGATGGAGAGGTGGCGCGCGGGCCGGTCCGCCGCCACGTGGGCCGTGACGTCGTCCGCTGTGGTGCGCAGGACTCCGGCGCCCGGAGGACGTCTGCCTCGACGGGCGTCCCGGTGCTGGCGGACCCGGCCGCTTCCGGGCGGGTGGACCGTACGTTCGCGAAGGAGACGGCCGTCGCGTCGGCACCCGTGACGGCCGGTGGCGGCTTCTCTTGTCCGTCGCGGGACTGACGTCCCGTCAAATCCCCGCGGGACAGCGTTAACCGGAACTCATGCCTCATCTGAACCCCCGTTCTGGTGCATGAGTGGGTGACGCTAATAGAGGACCGCTGGAGGAATCCGTAACCCAGCCGAAACATCTCACCCACCAAGACGGTCTTGGACGATCACCCAGGTGCGTGTCGGAAACCACCCTCCGGCTTTGGAGGATACGGTCCTGTCGCTCGGCGTGGAATTACCCATCTACTTATTGGAGCGTCTGCCCGGCCTTGTTTCTGCGCTCTGAGTGAGCGAACGGCCAGGAGTTCTCGGCGGATCGCGTCGCAGCGGGGGAGCTGTACATACCAGGGGGGCAATGCACCCTCCGTTTCCTTTCATCCGGACTCGCCCTTCGGCCCCCGTCGCACCGCCTCGTAGCGGCATTCGTCGGCCCATCGGCCCGGCGGCCCCATGGGGTTGTCCACTGCTGCCCAGGTCCCGCAAACGGATTGAGGGAAATCACCATGAGTGAAATTCGCGACGAGCTCGCCCACCACATCAAGCAAGGAGTTATTCCGCCTTTCAACTACGCCTACCCCTCGCGTAGTGCCTACCGTCCTCTCAACGGCTCCTGGAACATCAAAGACATATGGGATGAAGACCTGAAACGCCACGGCGTTCCGGAACTCAACCTCTACCTGCACGTTCCGTTCTGCCGCTACAAGTGCGGCTTCTGCAACCTGTACACCGTCATCTCCGAGGACATGGACGTCTACGACGCGTACATGGACGCGCTGTGCACCCAGATCCGGGACCACGCGGAGATCATCCAGGCCCGCCGGCTGCGCACCATCTACATCGGCGGCGGAACGCCCAGCCTGCTGAGCCCGCGTCACTTCGAGCAGCTCTTCGCGACCTTCGACGAGGTCTACCCGAACTGGCGCAGCACGGTCGAGGAGGTGGCCATCGAAGCCACGCCGGACTCCATCGTGAAGGAGCCCGGCACGCTCGAGGGGCTGATCGCGATGGGTCTGACCCGCGCGAACATCGGCATCCAGTCGCTGGTGCCGGCCGAGATCCGCGAGGCCGGCCGCGGCCAGGCCAACGAGAAGGTCATCCGCGAGGCCATCGAGATCACCCGCGAGAAGCAGCTGCCCAACCTCAGCACCGACCTGATCATGGGCTTCGCCGGACAGACCCCGCAGAGCTGGCGGCACTCCGTCGACGAGCTCGTGGCGCTGGCCCCCGAGACGATCAGCACGTACTTCCTCACCGTCCGCCCGGACGCGTGGTTCTCCAAGACCGGCGCCTACCAGTACATGTGGAACCCGGACCTCTACGAGCGCTACGACTACGCGAACGCGGCCTTCCGCGAGGCCGGCTACGTGCAGGAGTCGAACGTCCGCTACAAGAAGCTCGGCCGCGGCGGCTACCAGCAGAAGGTGCTCACCTTCCACGGCGTTCCGCTGCTGGGCCTGGGCGCCGGCGCGCGCAGCTACACGAGCTCCGTGGACTACATGGTCGGCAACGTCAAGCCGAGCCTCGGGGAGGTGGCGGACTACATCAAGCAGGCCCGCAACCACGAGCTCACCCCGCAGACGGGCTTCGTCCTCGACGACGAGGAGATCATCCGCAAGCGCCTGGTCCTCGACACCTTCGACCTGGACCTGAACGAGCTGGACCGGTTCGGCTACCGGGAGAAGGCCCACCTCTTCGAGCCCGTCCTGGCCGCCGGCGAGGAGCTGGGCCTGCTGCGCCGGCTGCCCACCGACCGGATCCAGCTGACCGCGGACGGGTTCAAGTACCGCGACGTCCTGTCCTGGATGTTCTTCTCGAAGAACGTCATCGAACTCGACCGCACGTACTACGAGGGGCTGCACCAGCAGAACAAGCGCGCCCAGAAGCACATGGGCGGCGAGCCGATCCGCATCTCCGGTCTCAAGACGGCCGGCGCCTGACGGTCCCTTCCGGAAACACCGGCCCTCTCCACCGCCCCCGGCGCACCCCCTCATTCGCGCTACAGGTGCGCCGGGGCGGTGGCGGCGTGCCCGCTTCGGGCCCCCCCCCCACACCACCCCCCCGGAGATAGGGAGAGCGGCGGGGAGGGGCAGAGTGTGTTTGTGGTGGTGTTTATATAGGGGGTGGCCGGGTGATTAAAAAAGGG
>NZ_JBEZKZ010000060.1:0-45563 GCF_040651895.1 Streptomyces sp. NPDC048352 | reverse complement strand
GGTGTGCGCCTCGATCAGCGGGTGGTGGCGGCGCACCTCGTTCCAGGCGATCCCCACCGCCGCGGCCGGCCGTCAGGGGCGTTCGAAGGCGAACCGCAGGGAACGGACCCGGTTGTCGAAGTTGGACCCCGCCAGATCGGGCAGGCCCACCGCGCGCAGGCCCACCGGCCGGGTGAGCAGCTCCCGGAACAGGGCCTTCATCTCCACCCGCGCCAGGTGCGCGCCCAGGCAGTAGTGCGGTCCGCCGCCGCCGAAACCCAGGTGCGGGTTGGGGGAGCGGGTGATGTCGAAGGCGTCCGGGTCGGGGAAGACCGCCTCGTCGCGGTTGGCGGAGGCGTAGTAGAGCACCACCTTGTCGCCGGGGCGGAACAGGCGCCCGCCCAGCACGTGTTCGGTGGTGACCGTCCGGCGGAACTGGATGATCGGCGTCGAGTGCCGGATCATCTCGTCCACCGCGCCGTCCGCGTACTTCTCGAAGTCCGAGAGCAGCAGGTCCCGTTGCTCGGGGAAGTCGGTCAGCAGGGTCAGCCCGTGGCTGATCGCGTTGCGGGTGGTCTCCACGCCCGCCACCATCAGCAGGCTGAAGAACGCGCCCAGCTGGCGGGCGCCGAGCGCCTGCCCGTCCACGTTCGCGCACACCAGGGCCGAGATCAGGTCGTCGGCCGGGTTCCTGCGCCGCTCCCGCCCGATGCCCGCGACCATCCGCTGCATCCGGGCCAGCGCCCGCAGCCCGCGCCCGGGCATCCGCAGCCGGGCCGCCAGGCCGCGCTCCACACCGATGTTCTCGGAGGCGTGGTTGACCCGGTCGGCGATCTCCGCGCGGTAGTGCTCCGGGATCCCCATCATGTTGCAGATGACCTCCAGGGGCAGCCGGGAGGACACCGCCGAGACGAACTCCTCGGGGTGCTCGGCGAGGACGTCGTCCACGATCCGGGCCGCGACCGCGTGGATGTCCGCCTCAGCCGCCGCCAGCAGCCGCGGCGTGAACGCCCGCTGCACGATCTTCCGCAGCTGCGCGTGGTCCGGGCCGTCCAGGTTGACCATGGAATCCCCGAACAGCGCCCGCACCCAGCGGGCCGGCTCCGGCGTCGTCACCCCGGGCGCGCTCGCGAACACCTTGGGCAGGCGGCTCGCCTCCTGCACGTCCGCGTGGCGTACGAGGGCCCAGTGGCCGCCGCCCTCGGGGACGAACACCGGGGCGTCCAGCGCCCGCAGCCGGGCGAACGCCGCGAGACGCTGGTCGGGGGGCCGCTGCCAGAAGCCCGGCTCGGCCAGCTCCGCGCCGGGGCCGGGGCCGGGGTTGCCGCCGTCGCCGTCCGTGTCGTCCGATCCGGTGCCGTGCCGTTGTGGGGGGAGTGTCATGGGGGCTGTCCCTTCCTGTCGCCGTTTCGCTGAGCTGCTGAACGGGTTCGGGGGCGCGGGAGTGACGGGCGCGGGCTCAGGCTTCGGCCCCGGCGCGGGCGGGATGCCCGCCGCGCACGGCGAGGGTCGTGCCGGCCGCCACGGTGGCCGTCGCCACCAGCCCCGCGTAGAGGACCGCGTACGAGCCCGCCCAGGTGCAGGCGAGGAGTGCCAGGGAGGCGAGCGGCAGCACCATCTGCTGTGCGGCGCCCCGCTTGAAGTGGCGGGAGTGCAGCAGCCACACCATCAGCAGGAACAGCGCCGCCGGGACCGTCACCGCGGCGTTCGCGGCGAACTGCGAGATGTGCGCCTTGCCCACCGCGTGCTCCACGGCGACCTCGATGCCCGCGCCGATCGCCGCACCCGAGGCGAAGATCAGCAGGTGGCCGTAACCCCACGGGATCGCCTCCCGGTTGGAGGTCAGCCGCTCGTGCATCGGCACCGCGAAGTAGATCCACCAGGCGGCGAAGACGATCAGCAGCCCGCCCGCGGCGATGGGCAGCAGCTCACCCAGTGCCTCGTGCTCGTCGAGGGCCGACTTCACCGCGACCGTGCTCGCCGCGATGGTCTCGCCCAGCACGATGATGGTGAACAGCCCGTACCGCTCCACGATGTGGTGCGCGTGCCAGGGCGTCTGGTGCCCGCGCTCGGCCAGCACCGGCACCGACAGCTCGGCCACGACCATCACCAGGAACAGCCACTGCTTCGACCCGTCCGGGGCGAACAGCAGCCCGACCCAGCCCGCCTGACAGATCACCAGGCCCGCCGCGTACTTCAGCGCCGCCGCACGCGCCTCACCGCTCTCCCCGGCCGCCGCGCGCAGCCACTGCGCCGTCAGCGCCACCCGCATGATCAGGTAGCCGATGACGGCCACCGTCCAGTCGCTCGCGTCGAACGCCCGGCTCACCCCGGCCGCGTAGACGAGGACGCCCGCGATCTGCACCAGCGTCGCGATCCGGTACGGCACGTCGTCGCAGTCGTAGGCGGAGGCGAACCACGTGAAGTTCATCCAGGCCCACCACACGCCGAAGAACACGAAGGCGTAGCCGATCACCCCGGTCCCCGGATGGCCCTCCGCCAGCGCGTGCACCAGCCGTGCCCCCGCCTGGGCGATCGCGACGACGAAGCAGAGGTCGAAGAACAGCTCCAGCGAGGTCGCCGTCCGGTGGCCCTCGTCACGGCTGCGGGCGGTCATCGGTACGTACGTCATACCGCCCAGCACACCAGGGCCCGGCCGACCGGCCCGCGAGGCGCGCGGCCCGCGGCGCCCGGGTAGCCCGGGCGGACTCGCCCCGCCGCCCCACCGCCCCGGCCCGACCAGGGGCGGGCGGCCGGCAGCCGGGACCTCTCCCCGCCCGCGGATGCCACCCCGGGCCTCCACGACACCCCGACGCCCACTGCCGGGCAGGCGGCCGACGCCAGGGCGGTCTTCGCGGCGCACGGGCTGCACGCCGTATGACCCGGCCAGCCCACCCGTTCGGACCAGCCGCAAGCGGTGCAAAACGGGCTGAATCGGCCTAGACCACCTAGCGTGGGGCTGTGTCCGAGCCCGCAGAAGTACTCGCCGCAGCCCCACCCCCCGGGCCGACCGAGACCCCGCCACCGGCCGGGCGGTCCGTCACCGCCCGGGCCACCGCGGCCGGCGCCGCCGTCTCCCTCCTGCTCATCGCCGCGATCGTGCTGGGCAGCCGCCTGCTGCGGGACTTCGACTCCGCCCTGCTGCCGTACGCCGTCGCCACCGTCTTCCTGGCCTTCGGCGTCGCCTACCGGTACACGACGTGGGTCTCCGCACCCGGCGCGCGCCGCCTCTTCACCAAGGGCTTCGACAGCTTCTTCTCGGCCGCCAACTTCAAGAAGGCACCCACCGCCCTGCCGAGGATGGCCGCCACCTACCTCGGCTTCCAGAAGTTCCTCGGAGCCCGCTCACGCGCCCGCTGGGCCGCGCACCAGCTCATCTTCTGGGGATGCCTGCTGGCCGCCGCCATCACCTTCCCGCTGACCTGGGGCTGGTTCACCTTCACCTCTGCCAGCGGCTCCGGCCCCGGCTACGAGATGCGGATCTGGGGCTTCAAGATCCTCGGCTTCGACTCGCTCGACGCCGTGGGCTGGCTGATGTTCCACGGCCTGGACATCGCCGCGGTCCTCGTCATCCCCGGAGCGTCGTACTTCCTGTGGCGCCGGATGAAGGACCGCGGCGCCATCACCGGCCAGCGCTTCGCCTACGACCTGCTCCCGCTGATCTGCCTCATCGTGATCTCGGTGACGGGGCTGCTGCTCACCTTCTCGTCGATCTTCCTGCACGGCGGCGGCTACGAGTTCCTGGCGATCCTGCACATGGTGTCGGTGGTCTTCACCCTCATCTACATCCCCTTCGGGAAGTTCTTCCACATCGTCCAGCGGCCGGCGGCGGTCGGCATGCAGCTGTTCAAGTACACCGCCCGCCAGGACGAGGAGATCTTCACCTGCAAGCGCTGCGGCGAACCCATCGACACCTCCCCGTACGTGGAGAACCTGCGCGGCACCATGCAGGACCTGCGACTCGACTTCGACGCCTTCGCCGAATACTGCCCCCGCTGCAAGCGGGTCCTGCGCGGCAACGCCTACCTGACCCACGTCAAGAAGGGCTTCAAGTGACCGCGACGGACCCCGCCAAGCCCGCGCCCCGGCCCCGACCCCTGCCCCTCGACCCGGCCATCGCCCCGCCCGGCACCCGCACCTTCCGCGACGCCGGCGGCATCCCCGCCGACCGGTGGCACGCCGACCAGAACGGCGAGACCCTGGTCCCCACCCACTGCTGCTTCTGCGGCGTGCAGTGCGGGATGTACCTGCGGGTCGACAGGGCAGGGAAGGTCTTCGGCGTCGAACCGCGCAACCACGACATCAACCGCATGCGGCTGTGCCCCAAGGGCATCAACGCCTACCAGCAGGTGAACCACCCCGACCGGCTCACCTCACCCTTGCTGCGCCGCTCCCGCGACGAGGAGTTCAAGGAGGCCTCCTGGGACGAGGCCCTGGACTTCACCGTCTCCGAGATCCGGCGCATCCAGAGCAGCCACGGCAATGACGCCGTCGGACTGCTCGGCGGCGCCAGCCTGTTCTCCGAGAAGACGTACCTCGTCGGCAAGTTCGGCCGGGTCGCGCTCAAGACCAGGCACGTCGACTACAACGGCCGCCTGTGCATGGTCAGCGCGGCCGGCGCCAACAAGCTCGCCTTCGGCATCGACCGCGCAGCCAGCCCCTTCGCCGACATCCTCCTCACCGACTGCCTGCTGATCGCCGGGTCGAACGTGGGGGAGTGCTTCCCGGTGATGACCCAGTACCTCTGGGGCGCCCGCGACCGGGGAGCGTCACTGATCGTCGTCGACCCGCGCGAGACGGCCGTCGCCCGCACCGCCGACGTCCACGTCGCCCTCAAGCCGGGCACCGACTCCGCCTTCTTCAACGCCGTGCTGCACGTGATCGTCGCCGAGGGCCTGACCGACGAGGCGTACCTCGCCGCCCACACCACCGGCTGGGACGAGGTCAAGCAGACCGTCCAGGCCTACCCGCCCGCCCGGTCCGCGGACATCTGTGGCATCCCCGCCGCACAGATCGTCCAGGTGGCCCGGATGTTCGGCGGCGCGGACAAGGCGATGGCCTTCCACGCGCGCGGGATCGAACACCACTCGCAGGGCGTCGAGAACTGCCTGTCCGTGATCAATCTGTGCGTCGCCACCGGAAACCTCGGCAGACCCGGAGCCGGCTACGGCACCATCACCGGTCAGGGCAACGGCCAGGGCGGACGCGAGCACGGCCAGAAGGCCGATCTCCTGCCCGGCGGCCGGTCCATCATGAACGAGGAGCACCGCCGCCAGATCTGCCGGATCTGGGGCATCGACGAGGCCGACCTCCCGCCCGCCGGCACCTCCATGATGGAGATGGTCTGGCAGATGCAGCGGCACGAGATCCGCGGCCTGATCGGCATCTGCAACAACCCGTTCGTCTCCCTCCCCAACTACGGCGAGGTCAGGCTCGGCTACGACGCCCTCGAGTTCCACGCACAGTTCGACTTCTTCCTCTCCGAGACCGCGGCCAACGCGCACGTGGTCTTCCCCGTCACCGTCTGGGCGGAGGACGAGGGAGTCATGGCCAACACCGAGGCGCGCGTCGTCAAGCACAACAAGGCCCAGGAGCCCCCCGCCGGGGTGCGCACCGACACCTGGGTGATGTGCGAACTCGCCCGGCGCCTCGGGGCGGGCGACAAGTTCGACTTCGCCGGCTCGCGCGAGGTGTTCGAGGAACTGCGCGTCGCCTCCGCCGGGACCGTCAACGACTACTACGGCATCACCTACGAGCGGCTCGAGACGACCGGCGGCATCGCCTGGCCCTGCCCCTCCACCGAACACCCCGGCACCCCGCGGCTGTTCGAGAACGGCCGGACGTACCACCCCGACGGCAAGGTCCACCTGCAGGCCGTGGAATGGCATCCGCCCATGGACGCCTACAGCGACGAGTTCCCCCTGTCCCTCACCACCGGCCGCACCGTCGCGCACTTCCTGTCCGGCAACCAGACCCGCCGCCTGGGCGCCCTCGTCGAACAGACCCCGCGCCCCTGGGTCGAGGTCCACCCCTCCCACGGCTTCCGCGACGGCGACCCCGTCCGGGTGGTCACCCGCCGCGGCAGTGAGGTCTTCCCGGCCCTGGTCACGGAGGCCATCAGGCCCGACACCGTCTTCATCCCCTACCACTGGCCCGTCCCGACGGCCGCGAACGCCCTCACCATCGACGCCCTCGACCCCCGCTCGAAGATCCCCGAGTACAAGGTCTGCGCCGCGCGGATCGAGGCGGCCGAGCGGATCGACGAGGTGCCCGCGCCGCCCACGGCCCCCGGCCGCGAGGCCTACCCGGAGACCCAGGTCTCCCGCACCGACCCCCTGCCGCCCACGGCCCCGCAGGGCCGCGGCACGGCGGAGAGGAGCTGACGCCGCCATGATGGGCCGCACCATCTTCATCGACCCCGGCCGCTGCATCGGCTGTCAGGCCTGCGTCTCCGCCTGCCGCGAATGCGACTCGCACCGCGGCAAGTCGATGATCCACCTGGACTACACCGACGCCGGCCGGTCCGTCGCCTCCCTGCCCACCGTCTGCATGCACTGCGAGGACCCCGTGGCGCCCTGCGCCGAGGTCTGCCCCGCCGACGCCATCCTGGTCACCGCCGACGGCGTGGTCCAGCAAGCCGACACCACCCGCTGCATCGGCTGCGCCAACTGCGTCAACGCCTGCCCCTTCGGCGTCCCGAAGATCGACCTCCAGGCGAAGCTCCAGATGAAGTGCAACCTCTGCTACGACCGCACCGCCTACGGCCTGGCCCCCATGTGCGCCACGGTCTGCCCGACCGGTGCCCTCTTCTACGGGACCCTCGAAGAACTCCAGGCCGAACGCCCCGGCGTCCAGGTCGCAGACTCCTTCGCCTTCGGCGACGTGGTCGTCTCCACCGGCGTCGCCATGGTCGTCCCCGCGGACAAGGTGCAGTGGCCCGTCCCCGGCGGCCTGCCCGTCGTGGAAGTGAACGGGGTGGATGTCCGATGAGCGTGACCCAGCAGCCCGCACCCGGGTCCGCACCGGGCCCGGACGCCGGCCGTGACGCCGCCGCCGAGCAGCTGCGCGACCGGATCAGCGCCGACTCCCTCACCACCCGGCGCGACTACCTGCGGATCGTGGCGACCGTCTCCGGCGGACTGGCCATCGGCGGAGCCGGCGTCGCCTCCGGCATCCTCCACCGGCACGGGGACAGCGAGACGCTGCCCGAGGCGAAGAAGGTCACCGACCAGCTCGCACCGGGTGAGTCCGTGGCCTTCCGGTTCCCCGGTGCGGAAGACCGCGCCCTCGCCGTCCGCCTCGGCGACGGCAGCCTCGTCGGCTACTCCGCCGTCTGCACCCACCTGGCCTGCGCCGTGCTGTGGCGCGAGGACCGCGGCCCCGAAGGGGAGCTGTACTGCCCCTGCCACGAAGGCGTCTTCGACGCCCGCACCGGCGAAGTGACCGCGGGCCCGCCACCCCGACCGCTCCCGAGGATCTTCCTGACCGAACAGGCCGACGGCAGCGTCTGGGCCATCGCCACCGCCCGCTCCGGCGAGCCCGCCAAGGAAGCCCTGTGCCGGCAGTTCGGCGACTCCCGCCCCGCGATGGCGCAGCGGCTCGACTGCCCCGGAGCGGCCCGCGCCGAAGAAACCGGACGCACATGAGCGACGCGCAGCTTCCTCCCCGCCCCGCCTACCACCCGGGGAGCGCCCAGCCCCGGCTGAACCGGCCGGTCCACGAGCGGTACCCGCAGATCCGCTCCACCAGCGGCTACGGCGACCCGCGCATCCGGCACACCGGCCCCGGCCCGGGAGCCGGCACCGAACAGGAACCCGAGCGCTCCTCCAAGCTCAACGCCCGGCTCGCCCTCGCCCTCACGGTCGTGATCGGGCAGCTCTGGGCGCTGACCGTGACCGTCAACGAGTGGATGAAGGGCCACACCGCCACGGCCTGGTGGGGAGCTGGATTCCTGGTCCTGTCCTTCCTCGTCGTGATCGCCCTGTGGCTCCTTGACCCGAAGGACCGGTGACCATGTCCACACCCACACCCACGCCCACCCCGTCCGCGGTGCGCTCGCACCGCGCGGAGACCTACAAGCCCGGCGCTGTCATCGGTGACTGGCGTCCCGAGGACGAGAGCTTCTGGCAGGCCACCGGCCGCCGGGTCGCGCAGCGCAACCTCTGGATCTCCATCCCGGCGCTGATGCTCGGCTTCGTGGTGTGGCAGGTCTGGTCGGTCACCGTCGTCAAGCTGAACGACGTCGGCTTCGGCTTCTCCAAGTCGCAGCTGTTCTGGCTGACCGCCATTCCCGGTATCACCGGCGGCACCTTCCGCATCCTGTACACCTTCATCGGCCCGATGTCGGGCGAGCGGAAGTTCACCGCCTTCAGCACGATCATCCTGGTCGGGCCGATGCTGTGGCTCGGCTTCGCGCTCCAGGACACGGGCACCCCGTACTGGGAGCTGGTGCTCATCGCGGCCGCCTGCGGCATCGGCGGCGCCAACTTCGCCTCCTCGATGGCCAACATCGGCTTCTTCTTCCCCAAGAGGGAGAAGGGCAGTGCCAACGGCCTCAACGGCGGCCTCGGCAACCTCGGGGTGAGCGTGGTCCAACTGGTCGCCCCGCTGGTGGTCACCGCCGCCGTGCTGGGCGCCCCGGCTGGCGGCCCGCAGCACGACGCGAAGGAGAACACGGACATCTGGCTCCAGAACGGCGCCTTCCTCTGGGTGCCGCTGCTGGTGATCATGTCGCTGCTCGCCTGGTTCCTGATGAACGACCTCAAGGTCGCCGCGGCCCCCTTCAGCCAGCAGAAGGTCATCTTCAAGCGCAAGCACAACTGGCTGATGACCTGGCTCTACGTCGGCACCTTCGGTTCCTTCATCGGGTTCGCCGCCGGCCTGCCGCTGCTGATCAAGAACAACTTCGAGACGCAGGGCTACCAGGCCACCACCTACGCCTGGATCGGCCCCTTCGTCGGCGCGCTCATGCGCTGGGCCGGAGGCTGGCTCTCCGACAGGATCGGCGGCGCGAAAGTGACCATGCTGTCCTTCGTCGGCATGGCGGTGGCCCTGGTGGGCGTGATCTTCGCGCTGCCCACCAGCGGCGACCTGGGCAGCTTCTGGGCCTTCTTCTCCGGCTTCCTGGCGGCCTTCGCCTTCTCCGGCCTGGGCAACGGATCCACCTTCCGGCAGATCCCGGTGATCTTCCGGGATCAGCACATGCGCCAGGCGGAGGGCCAAGGCCCCCAGGCGCAGGCGGCCGCGCTCAAGCAGTCGGAGATGGAGGCGGGCGCCGTCACCGGTTTCTCCTCCGCCATCGCCGCCTACGGGTTCTTCTTCATCCCGGCGATGTTCGCCGCCATGGCGGTCACCCATGCGCTGTGGATGTTCATCGGCTTCTACGCGACGTGCCTCGCCGTCTGCTGGTGGTTCTACGCCCGCAAGGGCGCGGAGGCTCCCAGCTGACCGGAGCCGCGACGGGGGGAGGGGCCGCGGCCGGGGCCGGGCCCGGGGGCGGCCGTACTCTTGAGGCATGAGCACCGCCCCCGCCTCCGACCCGCAGTCCCCGGACCCCGACGCCGGTGCGAAGACCGAGAAGCCCGAGGCGAAGCCGAAGCCCAGGCCGAAGCTCGTCTTCGACGACCCGCTGGACCAGCAGTCCTCGGACGACACCGACCGCGGCTGGGGCGAGCGGCCGCCCGCCGGAGGCGGCGCGGCCGACCTGGCCCGCTTCCTCGACGAGAAGCCCCCGCACCACATCTGAGCGTCCGCGCCCGTCAGAACGCGTCGCGTGCCCCCTGTGCCCTCGGCGCGCTCGCCGCCGGGGCGCTCTCGCCGTTCCCGCTCCGCTGGGCGATCAGGACGTCGCGGATGTCCTTGAGCACCTCCAGCTCGGTGATCACCATGGTTTCCTGCACGCCCTCCCTGGCCTTGCGGCGCGCCTCCACCCTGGCCAGGTACTTGGCCATCGGCAGGACCATCAGGAAGTACACGACCGCCGCGGTGATCAGGAAGCTGAGCGTGGCGTTGAGGACGGAGCCCCACATGATGTTCACGCCGGTCGGCTCGCCCTTCGCGTCGACCCCACAGGGTGCCTTCAGACACGAGGTGTAGACATCCAGGTTCTTGGTGCCGATGGCGCCCACGAGCGGGCTGATGATCCCCTTGACGATCGAGTTCACGATGTTCGTGAACGCCGCGCCGATGACCACGGCCACCGCCAGGTCGACGACATTCCCGCGCATCAGGAAGGCCTTGAAGCCCGCCAGGACGCTCTCCTTCTTCTTCTCGCTCACCACTGAGCCTTTCTGTGTGCCTGCTGTAGACGGAGCCAACGGTTCCGAAAGCTACGGCAGTCACGGCCCGGCGTGTCCAATTGGGAGCCACGCGCGGGCTACTTGACTGGTATTCCGTGCGAATCAGCACAGTGTCACCGCCAGACGCGCCACGGCGCCCGCCCCCACGAGGGCGCGCGCCGTATCCCGGGGAACGGACAGGACCACCAGCGCCCCGCCGTCCCCCACCCCCGCCTCCACAGTGGGGACTTGGGTCACCCGGGCCCCTGCGGCCACCACCCGGGGCGCCCCCGTGCGCTCCGCCGCGACCACGTCGACCCGGTCCCCGGGGCGCAGCAGCCGCACCGTGCCGGCGTCCGCGATGCGTACGGGGGCCGAGACCATGCGTACCGCCGCGGGCGTCGGCTTCGTCTCCGGGGCGGGCGCCGTGCCGCGGGAGGCCTGCGCCTCCGCTCCGCCCACCGCCAGGGCGGCCGCCACCACGGCCAGGCCTGCCGAGGCGACCCGCCGCCGACGGCGCACCGCGCGCCGCAGCCGGCCCCCGGCCCGGCCCACCCGCAGCGGCGGAAAGGCCGGTACGGGGCGCCCGGGAGGACACGTGGACGAGCAGACGGGCGAGGGAGAGCCGACAGGGGAGGGGGAATCGGGGGACGAGGGAGAGGTCCTGGACATGATGTGCACCGCCTGGCTGGTCGAGTTCCGGCGTCCGGGCCCACTGCCCGGACCCCCTCACGATCCGCCGCCGCGCCAGGCCCCGCTCCGGGCTGTGGACAATCCCCAGGCTGTGGACAACGCCGTCACCCCCAGGTGTCAGCGTCCCGAAGGGACCCGGCACGCCTCCGAGAAACCCTGGCTGGTCAGACCGAAGGCGCTGTTGACCCGTGAGCGCCAGTTCTCCAGCGCCACCATGGCGGTGAGCTCGACGAACGCGGCCTCACCGAGCCGGGCGATCAGCTCGGCGGCCAGCTCGTCGGTGACCGCCGGCTCGGTCTCGGTCATCGCCTCGGCGTACTCCATGACCAGCAGCTCCAGCTCGGTGAACACCTCACGGGACTCCCGCCACCGCGGCACCCGCTCGATCTTCTCGGCGGAGAGGCCCTTCTCGTGGCCCTCCCAGTAGCCGAAGTCCATGCACCACGAGCAGTTGATGCGCGCCGCCGAAGCCATCACCGCGAGGTGCTTGAGGCCGGCGTCGAGCGCGTTCCACTTCGCCGCCCGCTGCTCCATTCGGACGTACGAGAACAGCACGCGCGAGTTGTGCCCGTACGCCTGACCGGGGTCGAGGACCTTGCCGTAGGTGCGGCGGGAGTACCAGGCGCCGATGCGCATGAGCAGGGTGCGGGGCGGGCTGAGGGAGATGCGGGGCATGGCCGGCCTCTTCCGGTGCGGGGGTCCCGGTGACCCCTTCGCCATGAGGACATGACAGCCCCGCGGGATGTGACACCACCCCTACACCGCCGCGGAACACCCGCCACCGCCCGCCACCGCCCGGGGCCGGACAGGCCCCGGACGCGAGGGCCGGCGTTCCACTGCACCCGGCATCCACCGGGCCTCAGCCGGCGCTACGGCAGTTCGATTCCCAGGTCCCAGCCGTCATGGGCGTGGGTGCACAGGCAGGCGCGCGCTTCGGTCGCGGGGAGGGCCGCCACCGCGTCGAAGAGCACCTCGCGCAGCCGGCCGACGTTCTCGCCGAACACCTTGAGGACCTCCGTGTGGGAGACGCCCTCGCCCGTCTCGGCGCCCGCGTCCAGGTCCGTGACCAGGGCCATCGAGGTGTAGCAGAGGCCCAGCTCGCGCGCGAGCACCGCCTCCGGGTGCCCGGTCATGCCGACCACCGACCAGCCGGCGGCCGCGTGCCACCGCGACTCCGCCCGCGTCGAGAACCGCGGCCCCTCCACGACGACCATGGTGCCGCCGTCCACCGGCTCCCACTGGCGCCCCCGCGCCGCCGCGAGCGCCACCGACCGGCCCACCGGGCAGTACGGGTCCGCGAAGGTGGTGTGCACGACGTTGGGGACGGTCCCGTCCGGGAGCGGCTCGCCGTCGAAGAAGGTCTGCACGCGGGACTTCGTACGGTCGACCAGCTGGTCCGGCACCAGCAGCGTGCCCGGCCCGTACTCCGCCCGCAGGCCGCCGACCGCGCAGGGGCCCAGCACCTGGCGGACGCCGACCGAGCGCAGCGCCCACAGGTTGGCCCGGTAGTTGATCTTGTGGGGCGGCACGGTGTGGCTGCGCCCGTGCCGCGGCAGGAACGCCACCTGCCGTCCTGCCAGCTCGCCCACGTACAGGGAGTCGCTCGGCGGCCCGTAGGGGGTCTCCACCTGGATCTCGGAGACGTCCTCCAGGAAGGAGTAGAAGCCCGACCCGCCGATTACACCGATCTCTGCGTTCACCATGGCCTCACCCTAACGGGGGACGCACAAGGCCCCGCCGCCCAAGAGGGCGAGCGGGGCCTTGCGGCAAGCGGGAGACGTACGTACGGGTCAGGCCGCGGAGGTGGAGCTGCTGCCCGTGCTCGAGGTCGCCGAGGAGGACGAAGCGGCAGGGGCCGCGGTCGACGTCGACGTGGACGGCGGCTTCGTGGCAGGGGTGCTGCTCGACGACGCGCCACGGCTGTCGTTCCGGTAGAAACCGGAGCCCTTGAACACGATGCCGACCGCGGAGAACACCTTCTTCAGGCGTCCGTCGCAGCTCGGGCACACGGTCAGTGCTTCGTCGGTGAACTTCTGCACGGCCTCAAGGCCCTCACCGCACTCGGTGCACTGGTACTGGTAGGTCGGCACGAATTTCCTCCTGGCACTCTCACTCAATGAGTGCTAACGACGCTCCATGGTGACGTATTCCGGCGGATCAGTCCACCGTCACGGGCGTGCGGTGACCGATCCCACGCTCGTTCGCCGTCTTGCGGGCGGTCGGCGCGGACGAGTTCACGATCCGGCTCGGGGCCTTCGGCGCCAGCTTCGCGCGCAGCGCCACCAGCGTCGCCAGGGCGAGAGCCGTGGCCGCCAGGGGCACCAGGAAGCCGTACGAGGACCCGTGCGCGTCCGTCAGCCGGCCGGCCAGGGTCACCGCGGCGGCCTGCCCGAAGGCGACCGCGCCGGTCAGCCAGGTGAAGGCCTCGGTCCGCGACGCGGCCGGGATCAGCTGCTCGATCATGGTGTAGCCGGTGATCAGCGCGGGGGCGATGCACAGGCCGACGACCAGGCCGAGGGCGCCCAGCAGGATCACGGAGTGCGCGGCCCACAGCACCGAGGCGGCGGCGGTGAGGCCGATGTAGCCCAGGATCAGGCGGCGGCGCGGGCCGATCTTCCAGGCGACGGCGCCCATCGTGATGCCGGCGATCATGTTGCCGGCCGCGAAGATGCCGTACAGCAGGCCGTTGGCGCCCGGGTTGCCGATCTCGTTGGAGAAGGCGGCGAGCGAGACCTGCATGCCGCCGAAGACGGCACCGATGCCGATGAAGGCGACGATCAGGACGCGCAGGCCGGCGAAGGACAGCGCGGACTGGTGCTTGCCGCCGGCCTCCGCAGGCGCGGCGACCTTCGGCTCCGTGGCGCGCTGCGCGGCGAAGAACAGTCCGCCGAGCAGGGTCAGGGCCGCCTCGGTGGCCAGACCGGCCGCCGGGTGGACGCCGGTGCAGAGTGCGGTGGCGAGGACCGGGCCGACGACGAAGGTGAACTCGTCGGTGACGGACTCGAACGCGGCGGCCGTCGGCAGCAGCGGGGAGCCCTCCAGCTTGGCCGCCCAGCGGGACCGGACCATGGGGCCGACCTGCGGGACGGAGGCGCCGGCCGGGACGGCGGCCAGGGCGAGCGCCCACAGCGGGGCGCCGAGGAGTGCCAGCGCGGTCAGAGCGGAGACGGCGACGGCGTGCACGAGGACGGCCGGGACGAGGACGGCGCTCTGGCCGCGGCGGTCGGTGAGCTTGCCCATGACCGGGGCGAACAGGGCCATGGAGACGCCGGTGACGGCGGCCACGATCCCCGCGTCGCCGTAGGAGCCGGTGGCGTGCTGCACGAGCAGCAGGATGCTGATGGTCAGCATGCCGAACGGCAGGCGGGCGGCGAAGCCGGGGAGGACGAAGGTGAGGGCACCGGGCGTGCGCAGGAGCTGCCCGTAGCCGGGTCGGGCGGACGTGTCGGTCGTGACCGCGGATGTCACGGCCTGGCCTTTCCGCTGCCTGGTAGAGCGTCCCCGTCTGCGGACGGCGGGCCGCCTTGTGAGCGACCGCACCCGTACATGTGGGAGCCCCGAGAGCTGTCCTCTTGCGCAGAACCGAGTGATACCTGGGCGCCCCCTGCGAAAGGGTGCCACGGCCGCTTTGCGGTCGCGCCAGCTCTGCGTCAGGCAGAGTTGGTTCGATCTGGTGTGCCTTCATCGTACAGGGGAATCCACTACCACGTCCTGTGATTACGGTGACAAGGCATGTCTTCACCTGCGATTAACTGGAAGTTCGCATTCCGCACCCTGTGGAATGGGTGTAAGCCGGGCCACACGCCACCGAAACCGGCCAATTAGAATGCCGCTCTAAAAGGAAAAGATCGCTCGGGCCGCTCGCCGGGCCGCCCTTTCCGCCACTCAGAGTGACGTTCCGCCACCGGTTCCCAGCCACCCCGCCAGCTTGCCGCCGCGCGCGACCGCCCGCAGTCGCGCCTCCGCCGCGTCCCGGACCGGATCCGTGGCCACCACCAGCAGCTCGTCCCCGCGGCGCAGTACGGTCGACGGCGCCGGCACGAAGCTCTTCGCGTCCCGGACGACCAGCGTCACCGACGCTCCCGCCGGCAGCCGCAGCTCGCCGACCTCCACCCCGTGCATCCGCGAGGCGGCCGGGATCGCGAAGGAGAGCAGGTGCCCGCGCAGCTTCTCCAGCGGCGCCGACTCGATCCCCAGGTCCGAGGCGGCCTCCTCGGTGTCGCGCAGATTCAGCGTGCGCGCCAGCCAGGGCAGCGTCGGCCCCTGCACCAGCGTGTAGACGACGACGAGCACGAAGACGATGTTGAATACCCGGTCGCTGCCCTCGATCCCCGTCACCATCGGGATCGTGGCCAAGATGATGGGCACGGCGCCGCGCAGGCCGGCCCATGACATCAGTGCCTGTTCCTGCCAGGGGATCCGGAAGGGCAGCAGGCTGACGAAGACCTCCAGCGGCCGCGCCACCATCGTCAGCACCAGTCCGATGATCACAGCGGGCCAGAAGTCGTGCACCAGCTCGTGCGGAGTGACCAGCAGGCCCAGCAGCACGAACATGCCGATCTGGGCGATCCAGCCGAGCCCGTCCGCGAACCCGCGCGTGGCGGGCCAGTGCGGCAGCTTCGCGTTCCCCAGCACCATCGCCGCCAGGTACACCGCGAGGAAACCGGAGCCGTGCGCCATCGCGCCGGCCGCGTACGCGGTCACGGCTATCGCCATCACCGCGATCGGGTACAGGCCGGAGGCCGGCAGTGCCACGTGCCGCAGCCCGTACGCCCCCAGGAAGCCCACCGTCAGACCGATCGCGATGCCGATCGACAGCTCGAGCGCGATCTTGCCGAGCAGGACGTACCACTCGTCCACCGGTCCGACCGTCGCGAAGGACACCACCAGGATGACGACGGGGGCGTCGTTGAAGCCGGACTCGGCCTCCAGGACACCCGTCACCCGGGACGGAAGCGGAACCTTGCGCAGTACGGAGAAGACGGCCGCCGCGTCGGTCGAGGAGACGACCGCGCCGATCAGCAGCGCCTGGCGCCATTCCAGCCCGACCAGATAGTGCGCACCCGCCGCCGTCACGCCCACGCTGACCGCGACGCCGACCAACGACAGGGCCACCGCCGCCGGCAGCGCCGGCTTGATCTCTTTCCACTTGGTGCCCAGACCGCCCTCGGCGAGGATGACGACGAGCGCCGCGTAACCGATGACCTGCGTCAGCTCGGCGTTGTCGAATACGACGTTGCCGATGCCGTCCTGGCCTATCGCGATGCCTATGCCGAGGTAGATGAGCAGGCTGGGGAGGCCGCTGCGTGAGGAGATGCGCACCGCCGCGACGGCGACGAGCAGCACGAGCGAACAGACCAGCAGGAGCTCGTTGAGCGTGTGGACAGTCAGCGGGCGGCCCTTTCCTCAGAGCGCGCTTGGCGGATCGTTCCTCCGGCGGCGCGTACGGCAAGTACTTCGTTACCTTACCTAATCTTTGACGCACTCTTTACGCGATAACCACATTGTGAAACGGCTGTTGCCGCCTGTCCTACGGACCTCGACCCCTGGCGGATCAACGAAGGCGGTCCTGCGCCTATGGTTGCTCCCAGCACTCCCAGGACCACCCTGCCCCTCTAAGGACAGCGATGCCCGCCAATGAATCCGGACCTTCCGTCAAGAAGAAGGGACGACGCGCACGCCTGCTCGTGCTCGTCATGGTCCTGGCGCTCTTGGCGGGCCTCGGCTACGGCGCGTACTGGAGCGTGGACACCGTGCGCGCCTCCTTCCCGCAGACGACCGGCTCCCTCAAGGTCCCAGGCCTGACCGGGACCGTCGACGTGAAGCGCGACGAGCACGGCATTCCGCAGCTCTACGCCGACAACGACGAGGACCTCTTCCGCGCGCAGGGCTTCGTGCACGCGCAGGACCGGTTCTGGGAGATGGACGTACGCCGTCACATGACCTCCGGCCGCCTGTCGGAGATGTTCGGCTCCGGCCAGGTCGAGACCGACGCCTTCCTGCGCACCCTCGGCTGGCGCCAGGTCGCGCAGGAGGAGTACGACAAGAAGCTCTCGCCGGAGACGAAGAAGCACCTCCAGGCCTACGCCGACGGAGTCAACGCGTACCTGAAGGGGAAGGCCGGCAAGGACCTCTCCGTCGAGCACGCCGCCCTCGACCTGAGCGACGGCTACCAGCCGGAGCGCTGGTCGCCGGTGGACTCGGTGGCCTGGCTCAAGGCGATGGCCTGGGACCTGCGCGGCAACATGCAGGACGAGATCGACCGCTCGCTGATGACGAACAAGCTCTCGCAGGCGCAGATCGACGAGCTCTACCCGCCGTACCCCTTCGACCGGAACAAGCCGATCGTCGAGGGCGGCACCGTCGCGGGCGGCAAGTACGCGCCCCAGGGCACGCCCGGCGCCGGTACGGGTGCCGGCGCGGGCCGCGGTACGGGAACCACCACCCCCGGCACCGGCACGGGTGCGAACACCGGCACGGGCACGGCCGCCGGCTCGCCGACGACCCCCACCGCGGGCACGGGCACCGCCAGCGGCCTCGCCGACAACGCCTCCGCCCAGGGCGCGACCGTGGGCCTGCGCACGCAGCTCGGTTCCCTCGCCAAGACCCTGGACGAGATCCCGGCCATCCTCGGCCCCAACGGCAGCGGCATCGGCTCGAACTCCTGGGTCGTCTCGGGCCAGTACACGACCACCGGCAAGCCGCTCCTCGCGAACGACCCGCACCTGTCCCCGCAGCTGCCCTCGGTCTGGTACCAGATGGGCCTGCACTGCCGCGCCGCCTCGCCCCAGTGCCAGTACGACGTCGCCGGCTTCACCTTCTCCGGGATGCCCGGCGTGGTCATCGGCCACAACGCCGACATCGCCTGGGGCATGACGAACCTCGGCGCCGACGTCACCGACCTCTACCTGGAGCAGGTCCGGCCCGACGGCTACGTCTACGACAACAAGGTCGTCCCCTTCACCACCCGTGAAGAGGAGATCAAGGTCGCCGGCGGCAAGAGCAAGAAGATCACCGTCCGCACCACCAACAACGGACCGCTGATCTCCGACCGCAGCGACGAGCTCGAGAGCGTCGGCTCCCGCGCCCCCGTCCCCAGCTCGGCTCCCGACCGCGGCGACGGCTACGCCGTCGCCCTGCGCTGGACCGCCCTGGACCCGGGCAAGTCGATGGACGCCGTGTTCAAGCTCAACCGCGCCAAGGACTTCAACAGCTTCCGCGCCGCGGCGGCCGACTTCGAGGTCCCCTCGCAGAACCTGATCTACGCCGACAACAAGGGCGCCAACGGCAACATCGGCTACCAGGCCCCGGGCCGCATCCCGATCCGCAACCAGGGCGACGGCCGCCTGCCGGCGCCCGGCTGGGACCCCAAGTACGCCTGGAAGGGCGGCCGGGACGGCAACACCGGCTACATCCCGCAGAACGAGATGCCCTGGGAGCTCAACCCGGCGCGCGGGTACATCGTCACCGCCAACCAGGCCGTCACCGAGTCCGGCACCGGCACAGGTACCGGCACCGGCACAGGCACAGGCACTGGCACCGGCACCGCCACCGGCAAGTACCCGTACGTGCTGACCACGGACTGGGGTTACGGCGCCCGCAGCCAGCGGATCAACGACCTCATCGAGGCGAAGACCAAGGACAACGGCAAGATCTCCACCGACGACATGCGCACCATGCAGATGGACAACAGCAGTGAGATCGCCGCGCTGCTGACCCCGATGCTGGCCAAGATCCAGGTCTCGGACCCGGACGTGCGCTCGGCGCAGAAGCTGCTGGAGGGCTGGAACTACACGCAGGAGCCCGACTCGGCGGCCGCTGCGTACTTCAACGCCGTGTGGCGCAACATCCTCAAGCTGGCCTTCGGCGACAAGATGCCGAAGGAGCTGCGGATCGAGGGCAGCTGCATGAACGTCAGTGAGGAGAGCACCGGCCCGAACGACGACCTCACCCAGACGGTCCGCGAGTGCGGTACGCGCGGTCCCGACTCGGCGCAGCCGGACGGCGGCGACCGCTGGTTCGAGGTGGTCCGCCGGCTGGTCAAGGACGAGAAGTCGCCGTGGTGGAAGGCCACCCCGAAGACCGTCCACGACAAGCCGGTCACCACCCGCGACGAGCTCTTCGCCCGCGCCATGGAAGACGCCCGCTGGGAGCTGACGGCCAAGCTCGGCAAGGACCAGTCGACCTGGAGCTGGGGCCGGCTCCACCAGCTGACGCTGAAGAACCAGACCATCGGCAAGGAGGGCCCCGGCTTCATGCAGTGGCTCCTCAACCGCGGCCCGTGGAACCTGGGCGGCGGCGAGGCCACCGTCAACGCGACCGGCTGGAACGCCTCCAGCGGCTACAACGTCACCTGGGTGCCGTCGATGCGGATGGTCGTCAACCTCGGCGACCTGGACAAGTCCCGCTGGATCAACCTGACCGGCGCCTCGGGCCACGCGTACGACAGCACGTACACGGACCAGACGCAGCTGTGGGCCAAGGGTGAACTGCTGGACTGGTCCTTCGGAAAGAGCGCCGTCGACAAGTCGACAGTGGACACCCTGACGCTCAAGCCCTGACCACGGGGTCCGATCAGCAGCTGATCACGCGGTGAAGCGCACCACCCCCGACGGGGTGGCCACCGCGTGGACGGGGTGGTCGTGCGGTTCCTCCGGGACCCGCGCGACCACCTCTTCGTCGTAGAGGAGCACCACGAGGGCGGGATGCGCGCCGGCGCGCTCCAGCCGCGCCAGCACCCGGTCGTACGAGCCTCCGCCGCGGCCGAGCCGCATCCCGCGCGCGTCCACCGCCAGCCCGGGCAGCAGCACGGCGTCGGTGCCGGTCACGGCGTCCGGGCCGAGCGGTGCGCCGGAGGGTTCCAGCAGCCGCATCTTGCCCGGGTGCGCTGCTTCGGCGAGGCTGTCCGGGCCCTCGTACTCGGCCCAGTCCAGGTCGTTGTCGGGCAGCAGCAGGGGCAGCAGCACGCGCTTGCCGGCCGTCCGCAGGGCGTCGAGGAGTTCGCGGGTTCCCGGTTCCGCACCGACCGAGACGTACGCGGCGACCGTACGCGCGCCGGCCAGTTCCGGCAGGGTCAGCGCGGAGCGGGCGAGCGCGCGGGCCGCCGCGCTGCGGGCCCCGGGGGACAAGGCCCGGCGTGCGGCGAGGAGTTCCCGGCGCAGGGAGGCCTTTTCGGGCGCGAAGGGGTGATTCCCAGGCAGGTTCTCTACCACAGTCCTGTCACAATTCCTTTCATATAAGGAGCAAGTCGGGCATATTTACCGGAATCTCGTCGGTGCTCCGCCGTGACCCACTATCGTTCTGCCCATGACTCAGTCGCACCCTGTGATCAAGAAGGCCGTCATTCCGGCTGCGGGCCTCGGCACTCGCTTCCTCCCGGCGACCAAGGCGACGCCCAAGGAAATGCTCCCCGTCGTGGACAAGCCGGCCATCCAGTACGTGGTCGAGGAAGCCGTCTCCGCCGGCCTGGACGACGTACTCATGATCACAGGACGTAACAAGCGGCCCCTCGAGGACCACTTCGACCGGAACTACGAGCTCGAATCCGCCCTGATCGCCAAGGGTGACGACGACCGGCTGAAGAAGGTCCAGGAGTCCAGCGACCTGGCCACCATGCACTACGTCCGCCAGGGCGACCCGCGCGGCCTCGGCCACGCCGTCCTGTGCGCCGAGCCGCACGTGGGCAGCGAGCCGTTCGCCGTCCTCCTCGGCGACGACCTGATCGACCCGCGCGACCCGCTGCTGCGGCAGATGGTCGACGTCCACGCGCGCACCGGCGGCACCGTCATCGCGCTGATGGAGGTCGACCCGGCCAGCGTGCACCTCTACGGCTGCGCCGCCGTCGAGCCGACCGGCGACGACGGCGTCGTCCGCGTCACCGGACTCGTCGAGAAGCCGGAGCCGGCCGAGGCGCCCAGCAACTACGCCGTCATCGGACGCTATGTCCTGGACCCGGCGATCTTCGGCATACTGCGGGAGACCGAGCCGGGCCGCGGTGGGGAGATCCAGCTCACCGACGCCCTGCAGAAGCTGGCCGCCGACGAGAGCGTGGGCGGCCCGGTGCACGGCGTGGTCTTCCGCGGCCGCCGCTACGACACCGGGGACCGGGGGGACTACCTGCGGGCCATCGTCCGACTCGCGTGCGAACGTGAGGACCTCGGCCCGGAGTTCCGCACCTGGCTTCGCCGTTACGTCACGGAGGAGATGTAGCACCTTGAGCAGCAGCGCACCGCAGGACACCGGCCACCACCGCCTGTGGTCGGTGGACGAGCACCTCGCCGACGTCCTCGCCGCCGTCAGGCCGCTCGAACCCATCGAGCTCCAGCTGCTGGACGCCCAGGGCTGCGTCCTGGTCGAGGACGTCACCGTGCCCGTCGCCCTGCCGCCCTTCGACAACAGCTCCATGGACGGCTACGCCGTCCGGACGGCTGACGTCCAGGGTGCGAGCGAGGAGTTCCCCGCGGTGCTCGCCGTCATCGGCGACGTGGCGGCCGGCAGCGGCGAGCTGCCCACCGTCGGCCCCGGCCAGGCCGCCCGCATCATGACCGGCGCCCCGCTGCCGCCCGGCGCGGAAGCCGTCGTACCGGTCGAGTGGACCGACGGCGGCACGGGCGGCGGCGCCGCCTCCGGCATGACCCCCGCCAGCGCGGCGCCCGAGGGCGCCGGCGGCGAGGTACGCGTCCACCGCGCGGCCGAGGCCCGCGCGCACGTGCGCTCGCGCGGAAGCGACGTACAGGCCGGCGACCTGGCGCTGGCCGCCGGTACGGTCCTCGGCCCGCCGCAGATCGCGCTGCTGGCGGCGATCGGCCGCGGCACCGTGCGGGTCCGCCCGCGGCCGCGCGTGGTCGTCCTGTCCACCGGCAGCGAGCTGGTCCAGCCGGGTGAGGCGCTGGCCGCCGGGACCATCTACGACTCCAACAGCTTCGCCCTGGCCGCCGCCGCCCGCGACGCCGGCGCCATCGCCTACCGCGTCGGCGCGGTCGCCGACGACGCCGACACCCTGCGCTCCACCATCGAGGACCAGCTGATCCGCGCCGACCTGCTCGTCACCACGGGCGGCGTCAGCGTCGGCGCCTACGACGTGGTGAAGGAGGCCCTGGCCGCCGCCGGGTCCGGCGGCGAGGGCGGGGCGGCCGGCGGCGTCGACTTCCGCAAGCTCGCCATGCAGCCCGGCAAGCCGCAGGGCTTCGGGACCGTCGGCCCCGACCACACCCCGCTGCTGGCCCTGCCCGGCAACCCGGTGTCCTCCTACGTCTCCTTCGAGCTGTTCGTGCGTCCCGCGATCCGGGCGCTCATGGGCCTGCCGCAGTCCGAGGTCTCCCGGCCCAGCGTGCGCGCCGTGCTGAAGGCCGACCAGCCGCTGCGCTCCCCGGCGGCCCGCCGCCAGTTCCTGCGCGGTGCGTACGACGCCGAGGCCGGCACGGTCACCCCGGTCGGCGGATCCGGCTCGCACCTGATCGCCGCGCTCGCGCACGCCGACTCGCTGATGGTCGTACCGGAGGACGTCACCTCGGTGGAGCCCGGCGCCGAGCTGGAAGTGATCCTGCTCGGCTGAGGAACGGCCGGTGCGGGTAGCGTGTTGCACCACACAGGCCCCACGGCTCCAGGGGGCCCGGAGCGGGAGCGGCACGCAGACATGAGTACGCACAGCAGGCTGACGCACATCGACGAGGCCGGCGCGGCCCGGATGGTCGACGTCTCGGAGAAGGACGTCACCACCCGGACGGCGCGCGCCAGCGGCCGCGTCCTCGTCTCGCCCCGGGTGATCGAGCTGCTGCGCGGTGAGGGCGTGCCGAAGGGCGACGCCCTCGCCACCGCGCGGATCGCCGGGATCATGGGGGCCAAGAAGACGCCCGACCTGATCCCGCTCTGCCACCCGCTGGCGGTCTCCGGGGTGAAGGTGGACCTGAAGGTCGCCGACGACGCCGTGGAGATCCTCGCCACCGTCAAGACCACCGACCGTACGGGCGTCGAGATGGAGGCGCTGACCGCGGTCGCCGTCGCCGGACTCACCGTGATCGACATGGTGAAGGCCGTCGACAAGGGCGCGGTGATCACCGACGTCCGGGTGGAGGAGAAGACCGGCGGCAAGTCGGGCGACTGGAGCCGGCCGTGACGCCCCCGCGCGGCGGCGAGGTGCACAGCCACGTGCCGCCGGCGGCCGCCGGGGCCGAGGAGGCGCGGCGGCCCGCCGCCGAGGCCCTGCCGGGGCGGGCGCTCGTCGTCACCGCCTCCAACCGTGCCTCGCAAGGGGTGTACGCGGACAAGGGCGGCCCGCTGCTGGCCGAGGCGCTGGAGAAGCTCGGCTTCACGGTGGACGGCCCGCGCGTGGTACCCGACGGCGATCCCGTCGAGGGGGCGCTGCGCGAGGGCGTGGCCGCCGGCTACGACGTCATCCTGACCACCGGCGGGACCGGCATCTCGCCGACCGACCGGACCCCGGACGCCACCGCCCGGGTGCTGGACTACGAGATCCCCGGCATTCCGCAGGCCATCCGCGCGGAGGGTCTGGCGAAGGTTCCCACCGCCGCCCTGTCACGGGGCCTGGCGGGCGTCGCCGGCCGCACCCTGATCGTGAACCTGCCCGGGTCCACGGGCGGGGTGAAGGACGGTCTCGCGGTGCTGTCCCGGATCCTGCCGCACGCCGTCGACCAGATCCGGGGCGGCGACCACCCCAGACCGGACGCGGTGCCCGGGAGCCCGAGCTGAACGGCCCTTCCTGGCCGGTGGTGCTGGCGGACGGCGATGTCACGCTCCGGCCGATAAAGCTGCGGGACCAGCGCGCCTGGCGCGAGGTCAACCGCCGCAACCGCGACTGGCTGCGGCCGTGGGAGGCCACCATCCCGCCGCCCGCGCCGTGGGGGCCGGTGATCCACCGGCCGACGTACCGGCAGATGGTCCGCCATCTGCGGGCCGAGGCGAACGCGGGCCGGATGCTGCCCTTCGTCATCGAGTACCAGGGGCGGCTGGTCGGCCAGCTGACGGTCGCCGGGATCACCTGGGGCTCGATGTGCGCCGCCCACGTGGGCTACTGGGTGGACCGGGACGTGGCCGGGCGCGGGGTGATGCCGACGGCGGTCGCGCTCGCCGTGGACCACTGCTTCCAGAAGGTCGGCCTGCACCGGATCGAGGTGTGCATCCGCCCGGAGAACGGGCCCAGCCGGCGCGTCGTGGAGAAGCTCGGGTTCCGTGAGGAGGGGCTGCGGCCGCGTTATCTACATATCGACGGGGCGTGGCGCGACCACCTGGTCTTCGCGCTCACGGCGGAGGAGGTTCCGCAGGGGCTGCTGCGCCGCTGGCACCGGACGCGCCGACGGGAAAGTCCGCCGCCGGCACCCGCGTAAAGCAGGTAATCGCAAAAGCGTTCGAATTTCTGCGTGATTCACCCATAACCTGATCCGAAGAATCACAAAAAAAGTCGGTGATATCAGCCGGATCGTGCGACACACCGGCCCAATTGGCTGATCCCCTCGGCCGCACCCCTCTACGGTGTGAGGTGTGAGCAGCAGCGGCCTCATCTACGCAGTCATCGTCGGGGCCTGGGCCGCCTACTTGGTGCCCATGTGGCTCCGGAGGCAGGACGAGCTGAACGAAGCACGTCCGACGGAACGCTTCTCCACCGCCATCCGGCTGCTTTCCGGCCGGGCGGGAATGGAGCGCCGTTACGCCAAGGGGCTGCGTGAGCGCGGTGAGGATCAGGCGGAGGCCCAGCCCCACGCGGACCCGGACGCGGCGACCGAAACGGTGAATTCCGTGGACGCCGACGCCCGGGCCGTCGGCGTGCCCCCGACCAGAGCCGAGCCGAGGTCCGCGGAGGCCGAGCGGGTCCGCCGCCAGCAGCGCCTCCAGGTGCTCGCGCGCCGCCGGCGCACCACGGCGCTCCTCTTCCTCGCCTTCAGCGGCGGCGCCATCGTCGCGGCCGTCGGCGGCATCCGGTACCTGTGGGCCCCGGCCGTGCCGGCCCTGCTGCTGAGCGCCTACATCGTGCACCTGCGCGTCCAGGAGCGGCGGCGCTACGAGTTCACGATGGACCGGCGCCGCGCCGAGGCGGCCGCCCGCAGCCTCCGCGAGAACCGCCCCCAGCGCCACCGCGAACAGCCGGAGCCCGCCGACGCCACCGAACCGGACCCCGCACCCCCCCTCTCCCCGCAGGAGGCGGGGCGCCGTGCGCTGGTCGAGCAGACCGACCACGCCGAGTGGGTGGACCAGCAGCGCGAGCGCGAGCGCGGCCCGGCGCGCGGCGACAGCTGGGAGCCGGTGCCGGTCCCGCTGCCGACGTACGTGACGGCCCCGGTCGCGCCCCGCGCCACCGGCCCCGTCAACCCCGACGGCTGGAGCGCCACCCGCTCCAGCACCGCCGAGCCGACCGAACCCCGCCTGCGCGCCCAGCCGGGCCCGCCGACGCCCGCGAAGCCGGAGCCCAAGCCCCAGGCCGCCCCGCCCCGCCCCCGCGGCCGCGATCTGGGCCGGACGCCGCTCTTCGACCAGTACGAGAGCGAAGACCGCCCGCGCGCCGCGAACGAGTGATCGGTGACCTGCGCGGACGCTCCGGACAACCCGTTTTGGAGCACCCGCGCGGGGATGCTAATGTTTCACACGTCGCAAGGGCCTGTGGCGCAGTCTGGTAGCGCACCTCGTTCGCATCGAGGGGGTCTGGGGTTCAAATCCCCACAGGTCCACAGACGACAGTTCTTGAGTAGCTCTCAGGAATCGTCACGAGATCCCGTTCAGCCGAGAGGCTGGGCGGGATCTCGGCGTTTGTGGGGTGTATCCGAGACGGTGTCCGATTGCCCGTCCCGGTGCGGGGCTTGCCGGGGATGGGGTGAAGGGGAACGCACGCCGGCCTGCTGGCCGGACGCCCGAGGTGCTCTGCGCATCACCGGTCGGGGCGGACTCGTCAGCAGCGGTAGCCGTCGGGAACCTGGAGGAGAGCCACGAAGATCCACACCGCCACCGCCGAGCCGGCTGTGCCGCCCAGGAGGGCGACCGTGAGGTTCCCCCGTCCTGCGTACCCGATGAGCACCCCCCACCACACCGCCGACATGATCGCCAGCAGAGCTCCGTAGAAGATCAGCGCGAGCCCGTTGGCCGCGCCGTTCACCCCTACGTCGCACGCCCGCCAGGCGGGTGCCAGCAGCACCGAACCGAGTACACCGGTGGCCAGGCCGGCCACGGGGGCGACCGCGCAGCCCCACTGTCCCCGGGTCACTTCCGGTTCCTGAGCTGCGGGACGTGCCCGTTGCGCTGCGCTTGCTCCATCTGGTCCATCGTTTCGTTGATTCCTTGCCGAGGCTGTTCCTCGGTCAGGCCTCGCCGTTCCTGAGCGAGTTCAGTAATCCGCCCACGTCGGGTTGCGTACCCCCCCACCTCATTGGCCAGGTCACTCTGCCATGCGCAGTGAACAGCCGACAGGCGCCAGTTCCCGGATGGCTACCGGGATTTCGGCGTTGCCGGGGGTGTTGCCGGAGCGGGGGCGGGGCGTCAGGGGTCGGTCGGCGGGTGGGGGCGGCGGGGGCTGCGCGAGTATCGGGGGATGGACACGGTGGACAGGGCTACGGCTCAGGCTTGGGAAGCGCTCGGCGGTGCCGCCGAGTTGGCCGGACGGGTGAGCTATCGGGGGGCGAGCGGGCTGGCGGGGTCGCTGCCGGTGCGGGAGTTGGCGCGGGCCTGCGTCGGGGTGTGCGGGCTGGCGGCGGCCGAGCTGGCCGCCGTACGGGCCGGGGGCACGGCCCTGGACGCGGCGCCGGTGGTGGTGGACGAGGGTGCCGTGGCGACGGCGTTCGTCAGCGAACGGCACCTGCGGGTGCGGGGACGCGCACCGGTGAGCTTCGCGCCGCTGTCGGGGTTCTGGCCGGCGGCCGACGGCTGGGTGCGGACCCACGCCAACTACCCGCACCACGAGGCCGCCCTGGTACGGGCGCTCGGCGTGCCGGCGACCCCAGAGGCGGTGCGCGGGGCGCTCGCGGGGATGGACGCGGCGCAGGCCCAGGAGGCGGTGTACGCGGAGGGCGGGCTGGCCGTCGCCGTGGCGCCGGGCTACGGGGAGCCGCAGCCGCTGGTCGAGTGGGTACGGGGGCCCGGGCGCGGGCGGGTGCGCGGGCCGGGCGCGCTGCCGGCGGACGGGGTGCGGGTGCTGGACCTGACCCGGGTCATCGCCGGGCCCGTCGCGACGCGGACGCTGGGGCTGCTGGGCGCGGACGTGCTGCGGATCGACTCCCCGCGCCTGCCCGAGGCGGACGACGCGTACGCGGACACCGGCTTCGGGAAGCGGTCCGCGCTGCTGGACCTGGCGGACGCGGGTGACCGGGGGGTGCTGGAGGGGCTGCTCGACGGGGCCGACGTGGTGGTGACGGGGTACCGGCCGGGAGCGCTGGAGCGGTTCGGGCTGGGCGCGGAGGAGCTGCTGGAGCGGTGGCCGGGGCTGGTGGTGGCGCAGCTGTGCGCGTGGGGGTGGCGCGGGCCGTGGGCGGGGCGCCGGGGCTTCGACTCGCTGGTGCAGGCGGGGTACGGGATCGCCGCGCGGTGTGCCGGGGAGGGCGGCGTCCCGGGGGTGCTGCCGGCGCAGGCGCTGGACCACGGGACGGGGTACCTGGTGGCCGCGGGTGTGCTGCGGGCGCTGGCGGAGGGCGGCGGCCGCGCGCTGCGGTTCTCCCTGGCCGGGACGGCGTCGTGGCTGGTGCGGGAGATTCCGACGGCGGGCGCGGGGGTGCCGGGGTACTCGCCGGAGCCGTGGCTGCGGGAGGCGGAGTCCGGGTACGGGACGCTGCGGTACGCGGCGAGCCCCCTCGGGGACTGGGCGCGCGGGCCGTCCCGGTGGGGCTCGGACGAAGCGGCCTGGCTCGACCGCTGACGGCGGGTGCCCGGTCCGGCGGGTGGGGGCGGGGCGCTGCCCGCCCGGGCCGGTGCGGCACGCCGTGCGGGGTGCGTTCCCCGATCGGTCGCGCCCTGCGGGCCGGTGCGGCCGCCGGGCGGGGCCCGTTCCCCGATCGGTCGCGCCCCTGTCCGCCGCGCCCGCCGCCGTCGGGGCAGCGGCAGGCGCTGCGCGCCCGGGGCCGTCCGTCAGGAGCCGGCGGCGGGCAGCGGCTTCGTCATGCAGCGGCTGGACTCGTGGAAGCGGTAGTAACCGAACTTCTCGGACAGGGCGTAGCCGGACGACAGGTAGAGGGCGATGGCCTCCGGCTGCTGGTCGCCGGTCTCCAGGACCATGCGGCGCCGGCCCGCCGCCCGGGCGTCGGTCTCCAGTTCCGCCAGGATGCGGCGGGCCAGGCCCAGGCCGCGCGCCTGCGGGACGACGTACATCCGCTTGATCTCGGCGTCGCCGTCCGAGTAGCCCTCGCCGTTCTTCTCCTGGCCCCGCCAGCCGCCGCTGGCCACCGGGGTGCCGGTGGCGTCGTACGCGAGGAGGTAGAGGCCGTTCGGCGGGACGAACATGGCGGGGTCGAGGAAGGTGGCGTCGCCCTCGCCGTCGTAGCGCTGCTGGTATTCGACCTGGACCTGGGCGTCGAGCCGCACCGCGTCCGGGTGGTCGTACGGTACGGCGCGGATGTTTATACCGTGAGACATTCGAATATCGTACGGATCCCTCCGGCTATGGTGCAGGGATGCTCACCGTGACCTCCGTGAATGTGAATGGGATCCGCGCCGCCGCCAAGAAGGGGTTCGTGGAGTGGCTCGCCGGATCCGACGCCGATGTCGTCTGCCTGCAGGAGGTACGGGCGGAGGCGGCGCAGATTCCGGCGGAGGCCGGGGCGCCCGAGGGCTGGCACACCGTGTTCGCGCCGGCCGCCGCCAAGGGGCGGGCCGGCGTCGCCGTGTACACGCGGCGGGCACCCGAACGGGTGCAGGTGGGCTTCGGGAGTGACGAGTTCGACACGAGCGGGCGCTACGTCGAGGTCGACCTGCCCGGCGTCACCGTCGCGAGCCTGTACCTGCCGTCCGGGGAGGCCGGCACCGAGCGCCAGGACGAGAAGTACCGGTTCATGGGGGAGTTCCTCGACTACCTGCGGGCGCTGAAGGCGCGGGCCGCCGCCGACGGGCGGGAGGTGGTGGTGTGCGGTGACTGGAACATCTGCCACCAGGAGGCCGACCTCAAGAACTGGAAGACCAACCGCAAGAACGCGGGCTTCCTGCCCGAGGAGCGCGAGTGGCTGGGGAAGGTGTACGCCGAGGCCGGGTACGTCGACGTCGTGCGCGTGCTGCACCCGGAGACGGACGGGCCGTACTCCTGGTGGTCCTACCGGGGCCGGGCCTTCGACAACGACGCGGGCTGGCGCATCGACCTCCAGGTGGCGAGCCCGGGCCTGGCGGCCAGGGCCGTGAAGGCCTTCGTCGAGCGGGCGGAGACGCACCCGGAGCGGTGGTCGGACCACGCGCCGGTGACCGTCGTCTACGAACTCGGCGTCTGAGGCGGCTGAGGCGGCTGGGGCGGCTGGGGCGTCTGAGGCCTTCCCGGCTGCCGCGGCGGCTGGGACGCCTGGGGTGGTGCGGGCGCCTGGGACGCCTCGGGTGCCTGGGGTGCCTCCGGCTCCGGCGGGAGCTGCTGGTGCAGGCGGCCCATCGCCATCGTCAGCTCCGCCTCGACCACGCTCTTGGCCAGCGGGCGCAGCCGCGCGACGGCGTCCTGCCCGATGTGGGCGGATATCAGCTCGGTGAACAGCGCCGCCAGCGCGTCCGCGTGCTCGCGGACCCGGCGGCCGGTCTCCAGTACCGCCGACAGCGGTACGCCCTCGCGGACCAGGGCCGATGAGACGTCCAGCAGCCGCCGGCTGACGTGCACGATCTCCTCGCCGTCGGTGGCGAGGTAGCCGAGGTCGAGCGAGGCCGCCAGGTTCTCCGGGGTCACCTCGCCCTCGAAGTAGTCGGCCAGGTCCTCCGGCGAGAGCCGGACCGGGGTCTCCTCCCACCAGCCGATGCCGAGCAGCTCGCCCAGCTGGCTGGCGTCGCGGCCCTTCTCGAAGGCGGCGGTCAGCTCGGCGATGCCGCCGAGGGTGTGGCCGCGTTCGAGCAGGGCGGCGATCGTGCGCAGCCGGGCCAGGTGGTGCTCGCCGTACCAGGCGATGCGGCCCTCGCGGCGGGGCGGCGGGAGAAGCCTGCGCTCGCGGTAGAAGCGCAGGGTGCGCACCGGGATGCCGGCCGCCTCGGCCAGTTCCCCGGTCCGGTACTCGCGCGCCACGGCGGGTTCCGCCTCTCTCTTCACCGGTGTGTCCACACGCGCAGCCTAGGGGGTGACGTGTGGATCATGCCGGGCCTGATCACTGTGCACCCCTTGGGCGTACCCGCAGTAACTTTCCGGGCGCGACCCCTACCCATGGGTACGGAGCTGCTCTACTCTCCCGATTGTGCCAGTGATTGCTGGCAGCGTTGCGGTTTCGGATTGCGGTGCGGAAGGCGGCGGGCATGGGCGGTAGGGCCAGGAAGGCCGGTGGGGGCCGGCGCGAGCACGTACGGGTGGCGGTGATCGGGTCCGGGTTCGGCGGACTCGGTGCCGCCGTGCGGCTGCGGCGCGAGGGGATCACCGACTTCGTCGTGCTGGAGCGGGCCGACTCGGTCGGCGGCACCTGGCGCGACAACAGCTATCCGGGGTGCGCCTGCGACGTGCCCTCGCACCTCTACTCCTTCTCCTTCGCGCCGAACCCCGACTGGCCGCGGACCTTCTCCGGGCAGCCCGCCATCCGGGCCTACCTGGAGCACGTCGCCGACACCTTCGGGCTGCGCCGGCACATCCGGCTCGGCCACGACGTCCTGATGATGCGCTGGGACGCGCACGAGCTGCGCTGGCAGATCGAGACCTCGGCGGGCGACCTGACCGCCGACGTCGTGGTGTCGGCGACCGGACCGCTGTCCGACCCGAAGATGCCCGAGATCCCCGGGCTCGCCGGGTTCCCCGGCAAGGTCTTCCACTCGGCGCGCTGGGACCACGACTACGACCTGACCGGCAAGCGCGTCGCCATGATCGGTACGGGCGCCTCCGCGATCCAGATCGTGCCCGCCATCGCCCCCCGGACGGAGCGCCTGACGCTCTTCCAGCGGACGGCGCCGTGGGTCATGCCACGCACCGACCGGGCCATCAGCGCCGTCGAGCGGTGGCTGCACCGGCAGCTGCCCTTCACCCAGTCGGCCCGCCGCGGGCTGCTGTGGGGGATCCGCGAGCTCCAGGTCAGCGCCTTCACCAAGCGCCCGAACCAGCTCGGGCTGATCGAATCCCTGGCCAAGGCCAATATGGCGCGTTCCATCAAGGACCCGGCGCTGCGGGCCAAGCTCACGCCCTCGTACCGGATCGGCTGCAAGCGGATCCTGCTCTCCAGCGAGTACTACCCGGCGCTGGCCCGGCCCGACGTGGACCTGGTCGCCTCCGGGCTCAAGGAGATCAGGGGCTCGGTCCTCGTCGCCGCCGACGGGACCGAGACCGAGGTGGACGCGATCATCTTCGGCACCGGGTTCCACGTCACGGACATGCCCATCGCCGACCGGGTGGTGGGCGCCGACGGGCAGAGCCTCGCGGAGGCCTGGAAGGACGGGATGCAGGCGCTGCGCGGCGCGACCGCGGCCGGCTTCCCGAACTGGATGACGATCATCGGCCCGAACACCGGCCTCGGGAACAGTTCGATGATCCTGATGATCGAGTCCCAGCTGAACTACATGGCGGACTACCTGCGCCAGCTCTCCCTGCTCGACGGGAGCAGCCTGGGCGGGCGCACCGCGCTGGCCGCCCGGCCCTCCGCCGTGAACCAGTGGAACCGCCGCGTCCAGGCGCGGATGGAGCGGACCGTGTGGAACACCGGCGGGTGCACCAGCTGGTACCTCGACTCCCAGGGCCGCAACACCACCGTCTGGCCGGGGACGACGGGGGAGTTCCGCCGAGAGACGCGCACGGTCGACCTTTCGGAGTACGAGGTCGTACGGGTGCGCGAGCGCGGCCCGGACCGGGTCGCGGTCGCCGTCGCCCCGAACGCCGGCTCCGCGGCCGTCGCCCCGAACGCCGGCTCCGCGGCCGTCGCCCCGGCCGCCGGCTCCGCGGCCGTCGCCCCGGCCGCTCCCGCCGTCGCCCCGGCCGCTTCCGCCGGGGAGGGAGCCGCGTGAGCCGGCCGGGACACGTCACCACCGGCCGGTACGCGCCCCCGGCCGCCGCCCGCGAACTGGTCGCGGTCTCCGCCGACGGGGCCCGGCTGCACGTGGAGGTGCACGGGGCGGAAGGCGCCCCGGCCGTCGTGCTCTCCCACGGCTGGACCTGCTCCACCGCCTTCTGGGCGGCGCAGATCCGCGAACTGTCCCGCGACCACCGGGTCATCGCGTACGACCAGCGCGGCCACGGCCGCAGCCCGGCGGCCGCCGCCTACAGCACCACCGCCCTCGCCGACGACCTGGCCGCCGTGCTGGAGGCCGCCCTCGCCTCCGGCGAGCGGGCCGTGGTGGCCGGGCACTCCATGGGCGGCATGACCGTCATGGCCGCCGCCGGCCGGCCCGAGTTCGCCGAGCACGTCGCGGCCGCCCTGCTGTGCAGCACCGGCAGTTCGCGGCTGGTCGCGGAGGCGACCGTGCTGCCGTTGCGCGCCGGGCGCGCGCGGACCCGTACGACCCGCGCGGTGCTCGGCTCCCGCGCGCCGCTCGGGCCGGTCACGCCCCTCGGCCGCGCGGTGCTCAAGTACGCGACGATGGGGCCCGGCTCCGCTCCGGACCGGGTGGAGGCCTGCGCCCGCATCGTGCACGCCTGCCCTCCGGGGGTGCGCCACGCCTGGTCCGAGGTGCTGGCCGGGCTGGACCTGGACGCCGGACTGGCCGGGCTGACGGTGCCGACCGCCGTCCTCGTGGGCAGGGACGACCGGCTCACCCCGGTCGCGCACGCCCGGCGGATCGCGGTCGCGCTGCCGCACTGCGTGGGCCTGACCGAACTCACCGGCATGGGGCACATGACGCCGGTCGAGGCCCCCGAGGCCGTTACCGGCGCCGTGCGCGAGCTGACGACCCGGTACTTGGGCTCCGCGGCCGGCCCGCCCGCCCCGGCTGCCGTACCGAGCCCGTCCGCCGTACCTGCCGTACCGGCCGCGGTCGTCGTACTTGCCGTACCTTCCGACGCCGGCGCATCCGACACATCCAGCGGATCCGGCGCATCCGCCGTATCCGACGTATCCGACGCACCGAAGGAGAAGACCGCGTGAGCGCTCGCAGGAGTCTGGAAGGCCAGGTCGCTGTCGTCACCGGCGCCGCCCGCGGGGTCGGTGAACTGCTCGCCCGCAAGCTGTCCGCGCGCGGCGCGAAGGTCGCCCTGGTGGGCCTGGAGCCGGAGGCGCTCAAGGAGGTCTCCGAGCGGCTGCACACCGACAGCGGCCACTGGCACGCCGACGTCACCGACCACGAGGCGATGGCCCGCGTCGCGCAGGAGGTCAAGGAGCGCTTCGGGAAAGTCGACATAGTGATAGCCAATGCGGGCGTCGCCGCCGGCGGGCCGTTCGCGGACTCCGACCCCGTTGCCTGGCGCCGTGTCATCGAAGTCAACCTGATCGGCGGGGCCGTCACCGCCCGCGCCTTCCTGCCCGTACTCATGGAGAGCCGCGGTTACTTCCTCCAGATCGCTTCGCTCGCCGCGATCACCCCCGCGCCGATGATGACGGCGTACTGCGCCTCCAAGTCCGGCGTCGAGGCCTTCGCCCACTGCCTGCGCGCCGAGGTCGGCTACAAGGGCGTCAAGGTGGGCGTCGGCTACCTCTCCTGGACCGACACCGACATGGTGCGCGGCGCCGACCAGAACGACGTGATGCGCGAGCTGCGCCGGCGGCTGCCGTGGCCCGCGAACCGCACCTACCCGCTGGGGCCGGCCGTCGACCGGATCGTGGCCGGCGTCGAACGGCGCTCGGCGCACGTGTACGCGCAGTGGTGGCTGCGCGGGATGCAGGGCGTCCGCGGCTACCTGCCCGCGGTCATCGCGGCGGGCGGTCAGCGGGAGATGAGGCGCTTCGAACCGAGGCTCGCCGGTGTCTCCAAGGGGCTGGTCGGGGCGGGCGGGGCGGCAGACGAGCAGGAGCGCTCCCGGCGGAGCTGACCGACATGCGTACTTTGTCACTCCGTGTCAGTCTGGTCGGGCCCCCACCACCGAGTTCCGTACGGAGTGATGAAGCATGTCTCTCAAGGACCAGTTCAGGGACAAGGCGAACCAGCTGAGGGAGCGGGCCGAGAAGGCCGGGCAGGGCGCGAAGGACGGGGTGTCCGGGCGCGCCGCCGGTACCGGCGAAAAGAGGGTGTCGGGGGAGGCGTCGTCCGACGACGTGAGGGACGGACTCGACGGCCGGGCCTGACGCTCACCGCGCTCACCGCGCCTCACCGCGTTCACGCGCGAAGGGGCCCGGTCCGTACCGCGGTACGGACCGGGCCCCTTCCGCATGCCGCCTTCCGCACGGCTCGCTCCGCCGCCGGGCCCTACTCCCGCGGCGGCAGCTTCGGGCGCCGGAGGTCCGGTACGTCGGTGTAGCCGGGCGGCACCGCGGCCGGATCCTGTTCCAGCAGCTCCAGCGCCAGGTGCACGGCGTCGTCCAGCTGCGCGTGCCGCCCCTCCGCCCAGTCGAGCGGGGTGCGCAGGATCGCCAGGTCCGGCTCCACGCCGTGGTTCTCCACCGACCAGCCGTACTCCGGGAACCAGGCGGCGTTCATCGGAACGGTGATCACCGTCCCGTCGCCCAGGGTGTGCCGGCCGGTCATCCCGACGACCCCGCCCCAGGTGCGCTGGCCCACCACCGGGCCCAGGCCCAGCAGTTTGAAGGCGGCCGTGATCATGTCGCCGTCGGAGGAGGTCGCCTCGTCGGCCAGTGCCACGATCGGGCCGCGCGGCGCGTTCGACGCGTACGAGACGGGCTGCGCGCCCCGGGTCAGGTCCCAGCCGAGGATCGAACGGGTGAGTTTCTCCACCACCAGCTCGCTGATGTGCCCGCCCGCGTTGCCGCGTACGTCCACGATCAGGGCGGGCCGGGACATCTCCATGCGCAGGTCCCGGTTGAACTGCGCCCAGCCCGAGCCGCCCATGTCGGGGATGTGCAGGTAGCCGCAGCGGCCGCCGCTCAGCTCGCGGACCACGGCGCGGCGCTTGGACACCCAGTCCTGGTAGCGCAGCGGCCGCTCGTCGATCAGCGGGACGACCGCGACCCGCCGGGCCCGGCCCTCACCCTCGGCGGGTTCGAAGGTGAGCTCGACGGTGGTGCCGCCGGCCGCCGAGAGCAGCGGGTACGGGCCGGTCACCGGGTCGACCGGCCGCCCGTCGACGTGGGTGAGGACCGCGCCCTCGCGGATGCCGGTGCCCGCGAGCGGGGAGCGGGCCTTGGAGTCGGAGGACTCGCCGGGCAGGATCCGCTTGACCACCCAGCCCTCGTCGCGGTGCACGAGGTTGGCGCCGAGCAGGCCGATGGCCCGCTGGTAGTGGGGCGGCCCCTCGTTGCGGCGGGCGGGGGAGACGTACGCGTGGGAGGTGCCGAGTTCGCCGAGCACCTCGCGCATGAGGTCCGCGAACTCGTCGGGGGAGGCGATCCGTTCGACGAGGGGGCGGTACTGGCGCAGTACGCCGTCCCAGTCGATCCCGCACATCCTCGGCTCCCAGAAGTACGCGGGGATGAGCCGGCCGGCCTCCTCGAAGGCCTGGCGCCACTCGGCGGCCGGGTCCACCTCGTGCAGGATGCGCCGCAGGTCGAGGTAGACGGTGGAGTCACCGTCGCCCGGCTCGGTCGCGGGGACGGCGCGCAGGTCGCCGTCGTCGTTGACGACGAGGCGGGTGCCGTCGCCGCTGACGGCGAACCAGTCGAGCCCGGAGGCCAGCTCCGCCTTGCGGGCCTTGGTCATGTCGAAGTGCTCCAGCGTGGGCTTGCCGCTGGTGTCGGCCGGGTTGGCGAAGGTCTCGCCGAGCGCGCCCGAGATGGGCCAGCGCAGCCAGACCAGTCCGCCGCCGTGCACCGGGTAGAGGGCCGAGTACTTCGACGCGGAGACGGGGAAGGGCGTGACCCGGCTCTCCAGGCCCTCCACCTCCACCGTCACCGTGCCGTCGCCCTCGCCGGACTCGCCCTCGACGGGGTCGAGTCCGCCCGCCGCGGGACGGCCGTCGGGGGAGAAGGCGAAGGGAGAGGGGGTGGCCGAGGAAAGCGGCACGAGGTACGGGCGGCAGCCGAGCGGGAAGGACAGGTCGCCGGTGTGGACGTCGTACACCGGGTCGAACCCGCGCCAGGACAGGAACGCGAGGTAACGGCCGTCCCGGGTGAAAACCGGGTTTTCATCCTCGAAGCGGCCGTTGGTGACGTCGATGACGACGTGGGCGCCCGGGCCGGAGATCCTGGCCATCTTGATCTGGCGCAGGGACCGCCCGATGCCGGGGTGCGACCAGGTCAGCCAGCAGCCGTCGGGCGAGAAGGCCAGGTCGGTGACGGGGCCGTTGATGGACCGGATGAGCTCGGTGACCTCCCCGTTGGACTCCTCCGTCGCGTCGAGCAGCAGCAGCCGTCCGTCGTTGGAGGCGATGGCGAGCCGCTCCCCGTCGGGATCGGCCAGCAGTTCCGTCACGCGTCCCAGCTCGCCCGAGGCCAGCCGGCGCGGTTCGCGGTCGCCGGAGGCGCGGGGGAGGTAGGCGATCTCGATCGCGTCCTCGCCCTCGGCGTCGGTGACGTAGGCGACCTGCCCGCCGCTGCCGAGCATCTCGGGCAGCCGTACCCGCACGCCGGGGGTGTCGGCGATGGTGCGGGCGGGGCCGTCGCGGTGGGTGAGCCAGTACAGGCTGCCGCGTACGACGACGGCGCTGGCGCGTCCGGTGGTGTCGACGGACAGCGAGTCGACGTTGCTGGCGGCCGGCACCTGGTACGTACGCCGTCCCGCGCGCGGGCCGCCGAGGCGGACCGGCAGCTTGCGCGGGGAGGCGTCCGCGGCGAGGGAGTCGACCAGCCACAGGTCGCCGGCGCACTGGTAGACGACGCGGGAGCCGTCGCTGGAGGCGTGCCGGGCGTAGAACTCGTCGTGGTCGGTGTGGCGGCGCAGGCCGGTGCCGTCGGGCAGGCAGGAGTAGAGGTTGCCGACTCCCTCGTGGTCGGAGAGGAAGGCGATCCGGTCGCCGACGAACATCGGCGAGTCGAGGTGGCCTTCCAGGTCCTCCAGGAGCCGCTGTCCGTGCAGCCAGAGCCGGCCGGTGGCGCCGCCGCGGTAGCGCTTCCAGGCGGCGGGCTCGTGCGGGGGCTTGCCGGTCAGCAGCAGGCTGCGGTGTTCGCCGCCGGCGTCGGCCACCTGGAGGTCGGAGACCGGGCCCCAGGGCAGGCGTCCGCCCGGGCTGCCGTCGGTGGGCAGCTTGTACGCCCAGGAGTAGTAGGAGAAGGGCTGGCCGTGGGAGGAGACGGCCAGGATGTTCCCGTCGGGGTCCCAGCCGCAGACGCGGGTGTCGGTGGAGCCCCAGTAGGTGAGCCGGCGGGCGGGGCCGCCGTCCACGGGGGCGAGGTGGATCTCGGGGTCGAGGCTGCGCCAGGTGGTGAAGGCGATGTGCCGTCCGTCCGGGGAGAAGCGCGGGTGGCCGACGCGGGTGCGGTCGACGGTGATCCGCCAGGCCCGGCCGGGGGTCTGGCCGTCGGGGACGAGGGGGGCTACCCACAGGTCGTCCTCGGTGGCGAAGCACAGCAGGTCGTCGTGCAGGTGCGGATAGCGGAGGTACGCGACGTCGTGGCTCACCCCCCAATGCTTTCCGCGCCAGGGGGGCCCGGCAACTCGTACAGGTGAGCGGGGGTTTCCGAAGGTTCCCGCCGGGCGCGTGACCCACAACACGGCCGCTATCGAAACGGAACGGTTTCGTTTCGTTAGGCGGGCGGGTAGTCTCTGAGTGAGGAGTACGGAACCGTTTCGTTCGGAGGTGTCGCGATGAAGGCAGGTTGCCGGGTGAGCGACGTGATGTCGGCTCGACGCAGCCGGATCACCCCCGAGCGGGAAGCCGAACTCCACGGGGCGGTCCTCGACCTCCTGCGGGAGGTCGGCTACGAGGCGCTGACCATGGACGCGGTCGCCGCACGTACGAAGTCCAGCAAGGCCACCCTCTACCGCCAGTGGGGGAGCAAGCCGGAGCTGGTCGCCAAGGCCCTGCGGTGCACCCAGCCGGTCACCCTCCGGGAGATCGACACGGGCAGCCTGCGCGGGGACTTCGCCCGGATGGTCGAGTGCTCGGACGACGCGCAGATGGCCAAGGACACCGCGCTGATGCGGGGCCTGGCCCATGCCGTCCACGAGAGTCCGGAACTGCACCGGGCGCTGCGCGACCTGCTGGTCGACCCGGAGATCAACGGTCTCCAGGCGATGCTCCGGCGTGCGGTCGAGCGGGGCGAGATCCGGCCCGACTGCCCGGCGCTGGACTTCGTACCGCACATGCTCATCGGGGCGTTCATCGCGCTCCCGCTGATCGAGGACCGGTCCGTCGACCAGGCCTTCCTCGGCCAGTTCATCGACGCCGTGGTGTTCCCCGCCCTCGGCGTCTGACGAACGGGCACAGCTCCTCAGAAGTACACAACGTCCCTCCTGCTGCTCCTGACACGCCGCTCTCGTCGTCGGGCCGGCTTTCCACGCCCTGATCCGACCCGGATCCATCCCACGACCTGAAACGGGAGAACCACGACGTGGCCACCTTCCTCTACCGGCTCGGGCGCGGTGCCTTCAGGCGCCGCGGCCTGGTCGCCCTCGTATGGGTGGCGCTGCTCGTCGCCGCGGGCTTCGGCGCCGCGACGGCCTCCGCGCCCACCTCCGGCTCGTTCTCGATACCCGGCACGGAGGCCCAGAAGGCCTTCGACCTGCTGGACGAGAAGTTCCCGGGCATGTCCGCCGACGGCGCGACCGCCCGCATCGTCATCAAGGCCCCGGCGGGTGCCAAGGTCACCGACCCGGGCACCAAGGCCGAGGTCGAGAAGCTCATCTCCGGCCTGAAGAGCGGCCCGGGCGCCGCCCAAGTCGCTACCGTCGACGACCCGTACCAGACGAAGGCGGTGAGCCAGGACGGCTCCACCACCTACGTCAGCGTGAAGTACAAGGTCAGCGGCATGGAGCTGAAGAACGAAACCCGCGAAGCGCTCAAGGACTCGGGCCACGGCGCCCAGCAGGCCGGCCTCCAGGTGGAGATCGGCGGCGACGCGCTGATGGAGGCCCCGGAGACGGGCTCCGGCGAGGCCATCGGCATCCTGATCGCCGGCATCGTCCTGGTCATCACCTTCGGCTCGCTGGTTGCCGCCGGGCTGCCGCTGCTGACCGCGCTGATCGGCGTCGGCATCGGCGTGTCCTCGATCACCGCGCTCGCCAACGTGCTGGACCTCGGCTCCACCACCTCCACCCTCGCGATGATGATCGGCCTCGCGGTCGGCATCGACTACGCGCTCTTCATCGTCTCCCGCTACCGCGTGGAGCTCGCCGAGGGCCGGGAACGCGACGAGGCGGCCGGCCGGGCCGCCGGAACCGCCGGCTCCGCCGTCGTCTTCGCCGGTCTGACCGTGATCATCGCCCTCGTGGGCCTGGCCGTCGTCAACATCCCGATGCTGACGAAGATGGGTGTCGCCGCCGCCGGCACGGTGGTCATCGCGGTGCTCGTCGCCCTCACCCTGGTCCCGGCGATCCTGGGCTTCGCGGGCAGGAAGGTGCTGCCCGCCGGCCAGAAGAGCAAGCTGTTCGGCAAGGGCCGCCCGGCCGGCGCCGAACCCAAGGCCAACGGCGGGACCCGCTGGGCCCGCTTCGTGCTGCGCCGCCCGGTCATGGTGCTGCTGGTCGGTGTCATCGGCCTCGGCGCCATCGCGATCCCGGCGTCCAAGCTGGAGATGGGCCTGCCCGACGACGGCTCCAAGCCGGTCTCCACCAGCCAGCGCAAGGCGTACGACATGCTGTCCGAGGGCTTCGGCCCCGGCTTCAACGGTCCGCTGATGGTGGTCGTCGACGGCGACAAGGCGCTGGCCGACCGCACCGCCGACCGGATCAAGGGCCTGGACGGGGTGGCGGCCGTGATGCCCCCGCGCCAGAACGAGGCCAAGGACGCGGCGATCGTCAGCGTGATCCCGAAGGACCGGCCCTCCTCCACCGAGACCGAGGACCTGGTCCACTCGATCCGCGACGGCAACGGCAAGGACGTGTTCGTCAGCGGCCAGACCGCGATGAACATCGACTTCTCGCAGAAGATGAACGACGCGCTGCTGCCCTACCTGGCGCTGGTCGTCGGCCTCGCCTTCCTGCTGCTGATGCTTGTCTTCCGCTCGATCCTGGTCCCGCTCAAGGCGGCCCTCGGCTTCCTGCTGTCGGTCGTCGCGGCCCTCGGCGCGGTCGTCGCGGTCTTCCAGTGGGGCTGGCTCGGCTCGGTGTTCGGGGTGGAGCAGACCGGTCCGATCATGTCGATGATGCCGATCTTCATGGTGGGCGTGGTCTTCGGCCTCGCCATGGACTACGAGGTCTTCCTGGTCACCCGGATGAGGGAGGCGTACGTCCACGGCGAGCGCCCGGGCCAGGCCGTGGTGACCGGCTTCCAGTACAGCGCCCGCGTGGTCGTGGCGGCCGCGGTCATCATGATCGCCGTCTTCTCCGGCTTCCTGGGGGCCAGCGACTCGATGGTCAAGATGATCGGCTTCGGCCTGGCGGTCGCCGTCCTCTTCGACGCCTTCGTGGTCCGCATGGCCATCGTCCCGGCCGTGCTGGCGCTGCTCGGGCACAAGGCCTGGTGGCTGCCGAAGTGGCTCGACCGGATCCTGCCCAACGTGGACGTGGAGGGCGAGAGCCTGCGCAAGCACCTCGGCGAGTCCGGGCCCGGCTCCCCGGAGGACCCCGGCAAGCAGCGTGAGCTCGTCAACGCCTGAGTCAACTCCCGGCCCGGAAACCCACCCGGGCCGCGGGTCAAGCCGCGGCCCGGGAACTCACCCGCGGCGCGGGTCAACCTCCGGCCTGGGAACTCACCCGCGACGCGTCAACCTCCGGCCCGGGAACTCACCCGGCGCACACCGGCCCCGCACCTGGAACCCAGGTGCGGGGCCGGTCGCGTCCGGCTACGCCGTCCGGGTGGTGGCGTACGTACGGCGCAGGAAGCGGCGCAGCGCGGCGCTGTCGAACTGGAGGACGGCGACGCCCTCGGGCGAGTGGAACTCGACCACCGCCTGGACGCGGCCGCAGGGCCAGATGCGTACGTCCCCGCTCCCGGACGGGGCCAGCAGGCCGGCCTCCAGGAGGGCGAGGGGGAAGACCCACTCGTTGTCGGTGTCCTCGGGGGACAGCTCCGCCGGGAAGACGACGCGCACGGCCAGCGGCTCGGCGGGGGTGAAGCGCAGGGCCACCGGAATGGCCCGGTAGAGGGGGTCGTCGGTGATCACCCGCGCGCGTACCCGCTCCTCGATGGCGACGCCCCGGACGGCGTCGGCGGTGGCCGCGGTGGCGGTCACGGTGGGGGCGTCGGGGGCGGCGGTCGCGGTCGTGCCCGCGGTGGCTGGTGGATTCTCGGCGGCGGCTGACATCGACCAGACTCCTCGAAATCGGATCATTTACGTCCGTTTGTCCGTGTCCAGCCTCGCACATTCCGACGAAAGCGCAGGGATCTATTTGTGACCCGACCGCTCTTGCCAACCATTTGCAACTGGGTACTACTCTTGAACGGCTGTAGACCTGTGCGAGAAAGAGGAAGCGGAGCTTCTCCATGCATGTGCCCGACGGATTCATCAACACACCCGTCTCGGCGGCCGCAGGAGTGGCGGCCGCCGCCGCCGTCGCGGTCAGCCTGCGTGGCGCCCGCCGCGAGCTCGACGAGCGCACCGCCCCGCTGGCCGGGCTCGTCGCCGCCTTCATCTTCGCCGTGCAGATGCTGAACTTCCCGGTCGCCGCCGGCACCAGCGGGCACCTGCTGGGAGGGGCCCTCGCCGCGATACTCGTCGGCCCGTACACCGGTGTGCTGTGCGTGGCCGTCGTCCTGCTGATGCAGGGCATCCTCTTCGCCGACGGCGGCCTGACCGCGCTCGGCGTCAACGTCCTCAACATGGCCGTGGTGACCGTCGTCGTCGCCTACGCCGTCTTCCGCGGCCTCCTGCGGCTGCTGCCCGCCGGCCGCCGCTCGGTCACCGTCGCCGCCTTCACCGGCGCCCTGCTCTCGGTTCCCGCCGCGGCCGCCACCTTCACCGCCCTCTACGCCATCGGCGGCACCACCGACGTCCCGATCGGCAAGGTCGTCACGGCCATGGTCGGCGTCCACGTGCTCATCGGCATCGGCGAGGCCGCGATCACCGCCGCGACCGTCGGCGCCGTGATCGCCGTACGGCCCGACCTGGTCCACGGCGCGCGCCGGCTGACCGTCCCGCTGAAGCTGCGCGTCGGCGGCGAGCTGGTCGACGCCCCCGCACCCGCCGCCACGCCGGCGCCCGCGGCCGCCCGCTCCACCCGCACGCTGTGGCTGAGCGGCCTCGTCACCGCCCTCGTCCTGGCCGGCTTCGTCTCCTTCTACGCCTCCGCCAGCCCCGACGGACTGGAGAAGGTCGCCGCCGACAAGGGCATCGACACCAAGGTGGAGGAGCACGCCGCCGCCGGCTCCCCCCTCGCCGACTACAGCGTCAAGGACGTCACCGACGCACGCCTGTCCGGCGGCCTCGCGGGCGTCATCGGCGTCGGCTCGACCGTCGCCGTGGGCACCGGCGTCTTCTGGGTCGTGCGCCGCCGCCGCGCGCAGGACCTGACCGCGGCCTCCACGGCCGCCCCGTCGGCCGGCTGACATGGGGGCGGGCCACGCGCACAAGCTCTACCGGCACGGGCACTCGCCGGTGCACGAACTGCCGCCGCACTGCAAGATCGCCGCGACGTTCGCGTTCGTGGTCGTCGTCGTCTCCACCCCGCGCGAGGCGGTGTGGGCCTTCGCCGGGTACGCGGCCCTCATCGCCGTCGTCACCGCGGCGGCCCGCATTCCCGTGGGCTTCCTGCTGCGGCGGATGCTGATCGAGGTCCCGTTCGTCCTCTTCGCCGTCCTCATGCCCTTCGTCGCCCAGGGCGAACGGGTGGAGGTGCTCGGCATGTCGCTGAGCGTCTCGGGCCTGTGGGGCGCCTGGAACGTCCTGGCCAAGGGCACCCTCGGGGTGGCCGCCTCCGTACTGCTCGCCTCCACCACCGAACTGCGGGCGCTGCTGCTGGGACTCCAGCGGCTGAAACTGCCGCCGCTGCTGGTTCAGATCGCCTCCTTCATGATCCGGTACGGCGACGTCATCACCGACGAGCTGCGCCGCATGTCGATCGCCCGGCGCTCGCGCGGGTTCGAGGCGCGCGGGATCCGGCACTGGGGAGTGCTCGCCAAGACGGCCGGCGCGCTGTTCATCCGCTCCTACGAACGCGGCGAGCGGGTCTACCTCGCGATGGTCAGCCGCGGCTACGCCGGCTCCATGCCGGTGATCGACGACGTCACGGCCACCCGCGCCCAGTGGGCGTACTCGGCCGTGCTCCCGGTTACGGCGCTCGCCGTCTGTCTGATGGGTTGGACGCTGTGACGTCTGCTTCCGCTGCTTCCCCCGCCGCTTCCGCCGCGCCCTCCCTGGAGGTGTCCGGAGTGGCCTTCGCCTACCCGGACGGGCACCAGGCCCTCTTCGGGGTCGACCTCACCATCGGCCGCGGGGAGCGGGTGGCCCTGCTCGGCCCCAACGGCGCGGGCAAGACCACCCTGGTCCTGCACCTCAACGGCATCCTCGGGGGCGGGGTCGGGTCGGTGACCGTGGCCGGGCTGCCGGTGGAGAAGCGGAACCTCGCCGAGATCCGGCGCAGGGTCGGCATCGTCTTCCAGGACCCCGACGACCAGCTGTTCATGCCGACCGTGCGCGAGGACGTCGCCTTCGGCCCGGCGGCGGCCGGCCTGCGGGGCGCCGAACTGGAGGAGCGGGTCCGCGAGGCCCTCGAACAGGTCGGCATGGCCGGGCTCGCCGACCGGCCCCCGCACCACCTGTCCTTCGGGCAGCGCCGCCGGGTGGCCGTGGCGACCGTACTGGCGATGCGGCCGGAGATCCTCGTCCTGGACGAGCCCTCCTCCAACCTCGACCCGGCCTCGCGGCGCGAGCTGGCCGACATCCTGCGCTCGCTGGACGTCACGGTGCTGATGGTGACCCACGACCTGCCGTACGCGCTGGAGCTCTGCCCGCGCTCGGTGATCCTGAGCGAGGGTGTCATCGCCGCCGACGGACGCACCCGGGACCTGCTGTGCGACGAGGCGCTGATGGGTGCGCACCGGCTGGAGCTGCCGTTCGGCTTCGACCCGCGCTCGGTGGCCGCGGCGTAGCCACAGCCGAAATGGCGACATGGCGATATGGCGGCATAAGCAACCGTCGGCGGTTGTTTGTCTGCTCGTGAACATCCAGGGTGTGGTGACCGAGGGCTTCGAGCCCGTCAGGGACGCCTTCGCGCGCAATTTCGAGACGCTCGGGGACCGCGGCGCGGCGGTGGCCGTCTACCGGGACGGCCGCAAGGTCGTCGACCTGTGGGGCGGCACGAAGGACGCGGACGGCGACGGCGGCGGGCCCTGGACCGAGGACACCGCGACAATCGTGCGCTCCGCCACCAAGGGCGTGGCCGCGGCCGTGCCGCTGCTGCTGCACCAGCGCGGACTGCTGGACCTGGACGCGCCGGTGGGCTCGTACTGGCCCGAGTTCAAGGCGGGCGGCAAGGAGAAGACGCTGGTCCGCCACCTCCTCGCCCACCAGGCCGGCGTTCCCGCACTGGAGCGCGGCCTCACCACGGCGCAGGCCGCCGACGGGGTCAGCGGGGCGCGCGCGGTCGCCGCGCAGCAGGCCTTCTGGGAGCCGGGCACCGCGCACGGCTACCACGCCCAGACCTTCAGCTGGCTGCTGTCCGAGCTGGTGCTCCGGGCGACGGGCCGCACCGTCGGCGGGATCCTGGCCGAGGAGATCGCCGAGCCGCTCGGGCTGGACTTCTGGATCGGCCTGCCGGAAGGCGAGGCGCACCGGGTGGGCCGGGTGGCGCCGGTCGAGCCGCCTGCGGGTGCGGGGCTGCTGAAGACCCGGCCGAGGAGAAACGTTTCGGAGGCGTACGCCGACCCGGGCTCCCTCACTCGCCGCGCCTTCGCGGCCATCGACCCCCTGCCGGACGAGAACGACCCCGTCTACCAGGCGGCCGAACTGCCCGGTTCCGCCGGCATCGGCACGGCGCGCGCCCTGGCCCGCTTCTACGCGGCGACCATCGGTGTGGTGGAGGAGGGGGCGCGGATCTTCACCCCCGCCACCTCGGCGCTGGCCGGCACGGAGTTCGCGTCCGGGGCCGACCGGGTGCTGGTCGTGAACACCCGCTTCGGCCCGGGATACATGCTGCACGGGCCGGCGTCCCCGCTGCTGTCCCCGGCCTCCTTCGGCCACCCGGGGCGGGGCGGGTCCCTGGCCTTCGCGGACCCGGAGTCGGGCATCGGCTTCGGCTACGTCACCAACTCCCACGCCAAGTCGGTCACCGCCGACCCGCGTGCGCAGGCGCTGGTCCGGGCACTGCGGTCCTGCCTCTGACGGGTGCCGGCCGGGTGCCGGGCACGGTCCCGGCCGGCCCCCGCGGCGGGGGGGGGGGGGGGCGGGAGGGGGGCGGGAAGGGGGTTTCGCCTAACTAGGCCCCCGCGGCCCCGGGGGGCCGGGCCAGCAACCCCGGGGCCAG
>NZ_JBEZKZ010000059.1:0-46478 GCF_040651895.1 Streptomyces sp. NPDC048352 | reverse complement strand
CGCGCCCCCCCGCGGCCGCCCCCCAACCCCCACAGCCGGTTCCGCGGGAGGCTACTCGCCCCGGCGCAGACTCGGCTTCAGGTCCTTGAAACGGCCCAGCAGGCCGTTCACGAAGGCCGGGGAGTCGTCCGTGGAGAACTCCTTGGCCAGCTGGACGGCCTCGTCGATCGCCACGGCGTCCGGGGTGTCGTCCACCCAGATCAGCTCGTAGGCGCCGAGACGCAGGATGTTCCGGTCGACGACCGGCATCCGGTCGAGGTCCCAGTCCACGGCGTAGGTGACGATCAGGTCGTCGATGCGCTTCACCTTGTCGGCGTAGCCCTCGACGAGATCCATCGTGAAGGCGCTGACCGGCGGCTGCCGGTCGTCCGAACGGGCGTGGCGGATCCAGTCCGCGAGGACCTCGCGCACGGGCACACCGCGCTGGTCGGCCTCGAACAGGATCTGGAAGGCGCGCTTGCGCGCGTTGCTCCGGGCAGCCACGGTTAGCTGTTCACCCGGCCGAGGTAGGCGCTGGTGCGGGTGTCGACCTTGATCTTCTCGCCGGTGGTGACGAAGAGCGGGACCTGGATCTCGTGGCCGGTCTCCAGCTTGGCGGGCTTGGTGCCGCCGGTGGAGCGGTCGCCCTGGACGCCCGGGTCGGTGTGCTCGATGGTCAGCTCGACGGCGGCCGGCAGCTCGACGTACAGCACCTCGCCCTCGTGCTGGGCGACGGAGGCGGTGAAGCCCTCGATCAGGAAGTTGGCGGCGTCGCCGACGGCCTTGCGGTCGACCATCAGCTGGTCGTAGGTCTGCATGTCCATGAAGACGAAGTAGTCGCCGTCCATGTACGAGAACTGCATGTCACGCCGGTCGATCGTGGCGGTCTCGACCTTCGTGCCGGCGTTGAAGGTCTTGTCGACGACCTTGCCGGAGAGCACGTGCTTGAGCTTGGTGCGCACGAAGGCCGGGCCCTTGCCGGGCTTGACGTGCTGGAACTCGACGACGGACCAGAGCTGGTCACCGTCGAGCTTGAGCACCATGCCGTTCTTGAGGTCGTTCGTGGAAGCCACGGTTGCGGAATCTCCTGCACTGGAAGACCAAGGACGCGCGCACGGTCCGGCGGTGCGGACTAGAGCGCGAGCAGCTCCTTGGTCGTAATGGTGAGTAGCTCGGGACCGCCGTCCGCCTCGGGGCGCACGACGAGCGTGTCATCGATCCGGACACCTCCCCGGCCGGGGAGGTGAACCCCCGGTTCGACGGTGACCGGCACGCAAGCGTCCAGTTTACCCATTGCCGTAGGTGCAAGCTGCGGGTCCTCGTCGATTTCCAGGCCGACCCCGTGCCCCATCCATCCCGCCAGCGCCTCGCCGTACCCCGCCGAGTCCAGTACGGACCGTGCCGCGTGGTCCACCTCGCGGTACGCGGCGCCCGGTACGAGGGCCTGCCGGCCCGCCCGCTGGGCGGCGAAGACGAGGTCGTACAGCTCGATCTGCCAGTCCGCCGGGGTGGTGCCGATCACGAAGGTGCGGCCGATCTCGCAGCGGTAGCCCCGGTAGTTCGCCCCCAGGCAGACGGAGAGGAAGTCGCCCTCCTCCACCCGCCGGTCCGAGGGCCGGTGCCGGGAGCGGCCCGAGTGGGGGCCGGTGCCGACGGAGGTGGGGAATGCGGGGCCGTCCGCGCCGTGGTCGACGAGCCGGCGCTCCAGCTCCAGGGCCAGGTGGCGCTCGGTGCGGCCCACCAGGATCGACTCCAGCAGCTCGCCGAGGGCCTGGTCGGCGATCTCCGCGGCGATCCGCAGGCAGGCGATCTCCTCCTCGTCCTTGACCAGCCGCTGCTGTTCCACGGCCGCGCCGAGGTCCGCCAGCCGCAGCCGGGGGGCGACCGAGTGCACGGCCCGGTGCCGGCCGACGGTGAGGTGGTGCTCCTCCACCGCGAGCGAGTCGGCCCGCCCGGAGGCCGCCAGGTCGGCCGCTGCCACGGCCGGATCGGCGCCCGGGGTGGGCAGCACGGACACCCGCAGCCCCTCGTCCAGCCGTCCTTCGTCCGCCTCGCCGGTGGGCGGCCCGGCGCAGAACAGCACGTCCTCGGCGGGCCCGACCAGCAGGACTGCGTCCAGCGGGGACGCCCCGGCGAGGTAGCGGACGTTCGCCGGACGCGTGACCAGTGCGGCGGAGTTGCCAGCGGCGCCGCAGCGCTCCCGGAGCAGGCCCCTGCGGGCCGCGTACACGTCTGACATGTCTTCGAGCCTACGAGCGCCCCGCGCATCCGGCCCGGCGAGCGCGTCCGGACGGGGCCGCGACCGCGCCCCCCAGCAGGCTCCCTACCAGCGGGGCGGGCTGGCCAGCGCCCGGGCGAGGGCCTCGTCCAGGGCCCGCGCAGTGCCCTCGACGTCCAGCTGGGAGTTGTCGATGATCGGCAGCCCGGACCCGTACCAGCCCGCCATCCGGCCGTGGATGCGGGCCACCTCCTCGTCCGAGAGCCGGCGGTTGCCGGAGCGGGCCGCGTTGCGCTCCAGGACGATCTCCAGGCCGGGCAGCAGCACCACCGGCAGCAGCGCGGGCCCCACATGGCGCTTCCAGCCGCCGAGGCCCACCACGGGACGGTCCGGGAAGACCGCGTCGTCGAGGATGCAGGAGATCCCGTTGGCCAGGAAGTTGCGGGCTGCGAAGCCGCAGGTGCGGCGGGCGAGGCGGTACTGGGCCTCGGAGTGGTCGTTCCAGCCGGCCTGCGGGTCCGCGAAGCCCGAGCAGACCCACTCGCGGACGTCGTCCAGGCTGATGTGCGCGGTCGGCACCGGGCGGGTGCCCGCCCAGTGCCGGGCCACGGTGGTCTTGCCGGCGCCCGCCGGGCCGATGAGCAGCACGGCGAGCGTGGCCCCGCCGGTGCCGGGCGCGGACGCCGCGGGCGGTGCCGCGGCGGCGGGAGGCAGCGGTATGTGCCCCGTCGCGTCGGGGACCGGCGCCACCGGCCAGCCCTGCGCAGGGGGTATCGGCGGCTGCGGGGGAACCGCCGGGGGCTGTCCCGGCAGACCCCAGCCCCCCACTCCGTGCTGCATCCGCGCCACTCCGTCTCGTTCAGGCGACTGATGCGAGAACGTTATCTCAGGCCGTGACCTCTTCCGCCAGCGCACGCAGCGCCAGCCGGTAGGAGCCCAGTCCGAAGCCGGCGACGGTGCCGGTCGCCACGGCCGCGATGACCGAGGTGTGCCGGAACTCCTCCCGCGCGTACGGGTTGGAGATGTGCACCTCGATCAGCGGCGCGGTGCGCTGCGCGGCCGCGTCCCGCATGGCGTACGAGTAGTGCGTGAAGGCGCCCGGGTTGATGACCACCGGGATCCTGCCGTCCGCCGCCTCGTGCAGCCAGCGCACCAGCTCGCCCTCGTCGTTGGTCTCGCGGACCTCCACGTCGAAGCCGAGCTCCGCGCCCAGGGCGCGGCAGCTCTCCACCAGCCCGGCGTACGAGGTGGCCCCGTACACGTCGGGCTCGCGGGACCCGAGCCGGCCCAGGTTCGGGCCGTTCAGGACCAGCACCCGGCGGCTCACGCCGAGACCTCGCCGTACGCGGCGACCAGGTGGGCCGGGTCGGGGCCCTCCAGCACGGTGGGCTTGGCCAGGCCGTCCAGGACGATGAAGCGCAGCAGGTTGCCGCGGGACTTCTTGTCGACCTGCATGGTCTGGAGCAGCTTGGTCCACTGGTCGCCGCGGTAGGTCAGCGGCAGGCCCACCGAGGCCAGGACCGCCCTGTGACGGTCGGCCGTGGCGTCGTCCAGGCGCCCGGCCAGCCGGCCGAGCTCGGCCGCGAAGACCATGCCGACGGAGACCGCCGCGCCGTGGCGCCACTTGTAGCGCTCGTTCTTCTCGATGGCGTGCGCGAGGGTGTGGCCGTAGTTCAGGATCTCGCGCAGCCCCGACTCCTTGAGGTCGCTGGAGACCACGTCGGCCTTGACCCGGATGGAGCGGCAGATCAGCTCGGCCGTGTGCGGGCCGGCGGGCGTACGGGCGGCGGCCGGGTCCTCCTCGATCAGGTCGAGGATCACCGGGTCGGCGATGAAGCCGGCCTTGATGACCTCGGCCAGGCCGCTGACGTAGTCGTTGACCGGCAGCGACTCCAGCGCCGCGAGGTCGCAGAGCACCCCGGCCGGCGGGTGGAAGGCTCCGACGAGGTTCTTGCCCTCGGCGGTGTTGATGCCGGTCTTGCCGCCGACGGCCGCGTCCACCATGCCCAGCACCGTGGTCGGTACGGCGACCCAGCGCACTCCGCGCAGCCAGCCGGCGGCGACGAAGCCCGCCAGGTCGGTGGTGGCTCCGCCGCCCACGCCGACGATGACGTCGGTGCGGGTGAAGCCGGACTGGCCGAGGGCCTTCCAGCAGTACGCGGCCACCTCGATGGTCTTGGCCTCCTCGGCGTTCGGCACCTGGATGGCGATCGCCTCGTAGCCCTGCTCCGCCAGGTCCGCGCGCAGCGCCTCGCCGGTGTCGGCGAGCGCCTCGGGGTGGATCACGGCGACCCGCTGGGCCTTCGGGCCGATCAGGCCGCCGAGCTCGCCGAGCAGCTGCCGGCCGACCAGCACGTCGTACGCGTCGTGTCCGGCGCTGGCGCCGACCTGGATCCGCGTCACCTGGTCTGTCATACGTCCTTCAACTCCAGAGCGTCGAGGACCGCCTGGGCGACCTCTTCGGGGGTGCGGTCGTCGGTGGCCACGACGACGCGCGCGACTTCGGTGTACAGGGGGCGCCGGGCCTCCATCAGCTCGCGCCACTGGCGGCGCGGGTTGACGGCCAGCAGGGGGCGGGCCGCGCCGAGGCCGACGCGGCGCACCGCCTCCTCGACGTCCATCGACAGGTACGCGACGGGCAGCCCGGCGAGCAGGGCGCGGGTGCCCTCGTCGAGGACGGCGCCGCCGCCGAGGGCGAGCACTCCGGTGTGCTCGGCGACGGCGGCCGCGACGGCCCCGCGCTCGAGCTCGCGGAAGTAGGGCTCGCCCTCGTCGACGAAGATGTCGGAGATCGCCCGGCCCTGGGCCGCGACGATGTCCGCGTCGGTGTCCCGGTAGGGGACGCCGAGCCGCCGGGCGAGCAGCGCGCCGACCGTGGACTTGCCGGAGCCCATGGGTCCGACGAGTACGACCAGGGGGCCGCCCGTCACCGGATCTGCAGGTTGTCGAGGTACGACCGGACGTTGCGGCGGGTCTCGGGGACCGAGTCGCCGCCGAACTTCTCGACCACGGCGTCGGCCAGCACGAGCGCGACCATGGCCTCGGCGACGATGCCCGCGGCGGGCACGGCGCAGACGTCGGAGCGCTGGTGGTGCGCGACCGTCGCCTCGCCGGTGGCGACGTCGACGGTGGCCAGGGCGCGCGGCACGGTCGCGATGGGCTTCATGGCGGCGCGTACGCGCAGCAGCTCGCCGGTGGTCAGGCCGCCCTCGGTGCCGCCGGAGCGGCCGGAGGTGCGCTTGAGGCCCTCGGGGGTGGAGACGATCTCGTCGTGCGCCTTCGAGCCGGGCACGCGGGCCAGCTCGAAGCCGTCGCCGACCTCGACGCCCTTGATGGCCTGGATGCCCATGAGCGCGGCGGCGAGGCGGGCGTCGAGGCGGCGGTCCCAGTGGACGTGGGAGCCGAGGCCGACGGGCACGCCGTACGCGAGGACCTCGACGACGCCGCCGAGGGTGTCGCCGTCCTTGTGGGCCTGGTCGATCTCGGCGACCATCGCCTTCGACGCGTCGGCGTCGAGGCAGCGCACCGGGTCGGCGTCGAGCTTCTCGACGTCGGCCGGGGTCGGGTAGACGCCGTAGGGCGCCTTGGCCGAGGCCAGCTCCACCACGTGCGAGACGATCTCGATGCCGGCGACCTCCTTGATGAAGGAGCGGGCTACGGCGCCGAGGGCGACGCGGGCGGCCGTCTCACGGGCGCTGGCGCGCTCCAGGATCGGCCGGGCCTCGTCGAAGCCGTACTTCTGCATGCCCGCGAGGTCGGCGTGGCCGGGGCGGGGGCGGGTCAGCGGCGCGTTGCGGCCGGTTTCCTTGAGCAGCGAGGGGTCGACGGGGTCGGCCGACATGACCGTCTCCCACTTGGGCCACTCGGTGTTGCCGATCATGACCGCGACCGGGCCGCCCTGGGACAGGCCGTGGCGGACGCCGCCGAGGAAGGTGATCTCGTCCTGCTCGAACTTCATCCGGGCACCGCGGCCATAGCCGAGCCGGCGCCTCGCCAGGTGGTCGGCCACCAGCTCGGTGGTGACCGGGACGCCGGCGGGAAGGCCCTCCAGCGTCGCGACCAGTGCCGGTCCGTGCGACTCTCCTGCGGTCAGCCAACGCAACCTGCTCAACGATGCTCCTCATGCTCGCGCCTGGCACTGCGACGACGCGTCCGGATGCGCGGACCGGACCGCCGTACCCGAATCCTCCCACGTCCGGGCTGTCCGGCGGATCTCGGTCCAGCTGACGGACGAGGGGTACGCGGGGACTCTGCCGGGCGCGGCTATCCGTTCCCTACGTTCCGCGCCCGCGGCCGTCGCGCAGGGCCGGGTACGCGTCAGTGGCGGGCGCGCAGTGCCGCTTCGCCGGCGGCCCGCATGGCCGCGAGGGGGCCCGGGGTGCGGCCGGTCATCTGCTCGACCTGGAGCACGGCCTGGTGGACGAGCAGGTCGAGGCCGCCGAGGAGGGTGCCGCCGCGCTGCGTCCAGGAGGCCGCCAGGGCGGTGGGCCAGGGGTCGTAGAGGACGTCGAAGAGGGTGCCGGGGGCGGCCGGGACGGCGGTTGCCAGGTCGTCCGTGGCACCGGCCGGGGTGGTGGCGATGACCAGCGGGGCGGCCAGCGCCTGCGCCGCGTCGGACCAGTCGGCGGTGCGGACGTCGACGCCGAGCCGCTCGCCCCACTGGCGCATCTCGTCGGCGCGGGCGCGGGAGCGGACGTACGCCGTGACCTCGCCGGTGCAGATGCGGGCGAGGGCGGCGAGCGCCGAGGAGGCGGTGGCGCCCGCGCCCAGGACGGCGGCGGCGGGCACCTTCTCGACGCCGCGCTCGTGCAGGGCGGCGACGATCCCGGGGATGTCGGTGTTGTCGCCGAGGCGGCGTCCGTCCTCGGTGAGGACGACCGTGTTGACGGCCTCCACGGAGGCCGCGGTGTCGCTGACCGCGTCGAGCAGCGGCATGACCGCCCGCTTGAGCGGCATGGTCAGCGACAGCCCGGCCCACTCGGGGCCGAGGCCGGCCACGAAGGCGGGCAGCGCGGCCTCGTCGATCTCGAACCGGTCGTAGGACCAGTCGGCGAGGCCCAGCTCCCGGTACGCGGCGCGGTGCAGCACCGGTGAGAGGGAGTGCTCGATGGGCGAACCCAGCACCGCGGCCCGTATCCGTGACATGTCGTGCCTACCCGCCGTTCTTCTTCTGCGCCTGCCGCTCCTGGAACTCCGCGACGAGCTTCAGGTGCTCGTCGTAGGTCTTGGTGAAGGTCGTCTTGTCGCCGTCGACCGACACGAAGAACATCCAGCCGCCGTGGTCGGGGTTGAGCGTAGCGGTCACCGCGTCCGCGCCGGGGTTCCCGATCGGGCCGGGCGGCAGTCCCTTGACGAAGTGGGTGTTGTACGGGTTGTCGAACCTCTGCGCTTCCTTGAGGTTGAAGTTGATCTCGCTCTGGTTCTTGACGTAGTTGTACGTCGAGTCGAACTCGATCTTCTGGTTCGTGACGTCGTTGGTCTTCTTGAGGCGGTTGTAGACCACCTCGGACATCTTCCGGAAGTCGTCGTGGTTCTTGCCCTCGGCGTTGACGAGGCTGGCGACGGTGACCACCTGGAGCGGGTTCTCCAGGCCCAGCTCCTTGGCCTTGCCCTCGATCCCCATCTCCAGGTACTTGTCGGCCGCGTTCTTGACCATCTGCCGCAGCAGGGACTCGGGGGTGCTGTCCTTGCTGAGGTCGTAGCGCATCGGGAACAGGAAGCCCTCGAGCGGGTCCACGATCTTCGGGTTGTTCCCGGCCCAGGCCGGCAGGCCGAGGTTCTTCGCCTCGCGCTGGGCGATGTCCTTCGTGGTGCCGTCCGGCTTGCCGAGCTTCTTGTCGATCGCCTCGTACACCTTGGAGTTGCGCATGCCCTCGGTGACGGTGAGGACGTTCAGCTTGGTGGGGTCGATCATCACCGCGACGGCGGCCGCCGCCGACATCTTCTTCTTCAGCGGGTAGACGCCGGGCTGGATCGACTTGCCCCTGGGGTTGGCGTTGGCGGCGTCGACGAAGGCCTGGGCGCTGGCGACCACGCCGGCCTGCTTGAGGATCCGGCCCATCTGGCCCAGGCCGGCGTTCTTGGGGATCTCGACCTCGACCGTCTCGCCGCTGCCCTCGCCGGCGAAGTCCTCGGCCGCGCCGAAGCGGTCCTTGAGGTACGTGTAGCCGTAGTAGCCGCCACCGCCGACGACGCCGACGATCACCACGGCGGCGATCAGACAGGCCGCGCCGCTGCGTTTCTTCTGTTTGCCGCCCTTGCCGCCCTTGGCGCGGCCGCCGGCGCGACGCCCGCGCGAGGGCGGCTCGTCGCCGTCGTCCGAGCGGCCGCCCTCGGCGAGGAAGTCCTCCTCGGGCTCCTCGACCGGAGCCTCTTCGACCGGTTCCGGTTCGAGGTGGCGCAGGCCGGGCGGCGTGGGCGGCGGGTAGGCCTCGGCCGTGGTGTACAGGTCGGGGGCCTCGCCGGGGTAGGCCGCCACGGCCTGCTGCGCGTACGGGTCCGCGCCGGCGTACGGGTCCGCGACCGCGTACGCGTCGACCTGCACGGCGGCGGCCGCGTACTGGCCCTGGCCGGTGTCCCAGCCCTGGCCGCCGCTGCCGTCGTACAGGGGCTGCGGCGCCATCGGCTGCTGGGCCATGGGCTGGTGCGGGTGCTGGACCTGCTGGTCATAGCCCTGCTCGGGGTACTGCTGCGGGTACTGGCCCTCGTACTGCTGCTGGTACTGCGGCTCCTGCGGGTGGGCGTAGTGCTGCTGCGGGTCCCCGGAGTAGGGCACCTGCGCCTGCTGCGTCTGGTGCGCGGTCCACCCCTGGTCCCCGTACAACGGGTCCCCGGGGTGCCACGGTTCGGAGCCACCGCCCCGGCCATACTCAGTCATCGGTCCCCTAGAGCCGCGAGACGAAGGCCACGGCTTCCATCGGCCGCGACACCCGGTTCCGCCTCTTGTGAGCGACGGCTGTTCGAATGCCGTCTCATCGCGCGGAACGTTACCGTATCGCGATCAGACAACCACTTCGACGCACTCACCGGGCGGATTACCTGATACCCGTTCGGTCTCAAGAGCGTTCTGGAGGATGACCACAGCGGCCGCCTGGTCGATGACCGACCGGCCCTTCTTCGCGTTCCTGCCGGAGGCGCGCAGGCCCTGGGCGGCGGTGACCGTGGTCATCCGCTCGTCCACCAGCCGCACCGTCACCGGCTTGATCCCCTTGGCCAGTTCGTTCGCGAATGCGCGCACCTTGGCCGCGGCCGGCCCCTCGCGCCCGCTGAGCGAGCGGGGGAGGCCGACCACGACTTCGAGGGGCTCGTACTCCTCGACGAGCTGCCGCAGCCGCCGGTGGGCGAAGGGGATGTCCCGGCCCGGGACGGTCTCCACCGGCGTGGCCAGCACCCCGTCGGGGTCGCAGGACGCGACCCCGATCCGGGCGTCTCCGACGTCGATGGCCAGTCGGCGGCCGCGGCGCAGGCTCATCGTCAGGCCGTCTCTGCCACGAGGCGCTCGACCGCGGCGATGGCCTCCGGGACGGCGCCCGGGTTCTGGCCGCCGCCCTGGGCCACGTCCGGCTTGCCGCCACCGCCGCCGCCGAGGGTCTTGGCGGCGGTGCGGACCAGGTCACCGGCCTTGAGGCCGCGCTCGCGGGCCGCCTCGTTGGTGGCGATGACGGTCAGCGGGCGGTCGTTCGCCACGGTGAACAGCGCGACGACGGCCGGGCGGTCGCCCTGGATGCGGCCGCGGACGTCCAGCACCAGCTTGCGCAGGTCGTCGGCGCCCGTGCCGTCCGGCACCTGGCCGACGACGAGGGCGGTGCCGCGGATGTCCTGGGCGCCCGCGGCGAGACCGGCGGCGGCCTGGAGGACCTTCTCCGCGCGGAACTTCTCGATCTCCTTCTCGGCGTCCTTCAGCTTGCCGAGCATGGAGGCGATCTTCTCCGGCAGCTCCTCCGGACGGCCCTTGACCAGTTCCTGGAGCTGGGCGACGACCGTGTGCTCCTTGGCGAGGAAGTTGTACGCGTCGACGCCGACGAGGGCCTCGACGCGGCGCACGCCGGAGCCGATGGAGGACTCGCCGAGCAGCTTCACCAGACCCAGCTGGGAGGTGTTGCCGACGTGCGTGCCGCCGCACAGCTCCTTGGAGAAGTCGCCGATGGTGACGACGCGGACCCGCTCGCCGTACTTCTCGCCGAACTCGGCGATGGCGCCCTGCTTCTTCGCCTCGTCGATGCTCATGATCTCGGCGTGGACGTCGAGCTCGCGGGAGAGCACGTCGTTGATCTTCTGCTCGACGTCGGTGAGCACCGAGCCGGGGACGGCGTTCGGCGAGCCGAAGTCGAAGCGGAAGCGGCCGGGCGAGTTCTCGGAGCCGGCCTGGGCGGCCGTCGGGCCGAGGGCGTCGCGCAGCGCCTGGTGGGTCAGGTGCGTGGCCGAGTGGGCCCGGGCGATGGCCCGGCGGCGGTGGACGTCGATGGCGGCGTAGGCGGAGGCGCCCACGGTCACCTCGCCGACCTGTACCGAGCCCTTGTGCACGGAGACGCCCGGGACCGGCTGCTGCACGTCGCGGACGACGATGACGGCGCCCGAGTCGAGCTTGATGCGGCCCTGGTCGGCGAGCTGGCCGCCGCCCTCGGCGTAGAAGGGGGTGCGGTCGAGGACGACCTCGACGTCGTCGCCCTCGGAGGCGGCCGGCGCGGAGACGCCGTTGACCAGGAGGCCGACGATGGTGGCCTCGCCCTGGTTGGTGGCGTAGCCGGTGAACTCGGTGGCGCCGGAGCCGTCGGCGATCTCCCGGTAGGCCGACATGTCGGCGTGGCCGGTCTTCTTGGCCTTGGCGTCGGCCTTGGCGCGGTCGCGCTGCTCCTGCATCAGGCGGCGGAAGCCGGGCTCGTCCACGGTGAGGCCCTGCTCGGCGGCCATCTCCAGGGTGAGGTCGATCGGGAAGCCCCAGGTGTCGTGGAGCAGGAACGCCTTGTCGCCGGAGAGGACCGTGCCGCCGGCGGCCTTGGTCTCGGTCACGGCGGTGTCGAGGATGTTGGTGCCGCCCTTGACGGCCTTGAGGAAGGCGGCCTCCTCGGCGAGGGCCACGGTCTCGATGCGCTTGCGGTCGGTGAGCAGCTCCGGGTACTGCCGGCCCATCGTGTCGATGACGACGTCGATCAGGTCCTGGACGACGGGGCCGGTGGCGCCCATGAGGCGCATGTTGCGGATGGCGCGGCGCATGATGCGGCGCAGCACGTACCCGCGGCCCTCGTTGCCGGGGGTGACGCCGTCGCCGATGAGCATGACGGAGGTGCGCATGTGGTCGGCGACCACGCGCATCGAGACGTCGGTGCTCTGCGCGGCGCCGTAGCGCACGCCGGTCAGCTCGGTGGCCTTGTCCATCACCACGCGCAGGGTGTCGGTCTCGTACATGTTCTGCACGCCCTGCAGGATCATGGCGAGGCGTTCGAGGCCGAGACCGGTGTCGATGTTCTTCGACGGCAGGTCCCCGAGGATCGGGAAGTCCTCCTTGCCGTCGCCGGCGCCGCGCTCGTACTGCATGAAGACCAGGTTCCAGATCTCCACGTAGCGCTCGTCGTTGACGGCGGGGCCGCCCTCGACGCCGAACTCGGGGCCCCGGTCGTAGTTGATCTCGGAGCAGGGGCCGCAGGGGCCGGGAACGCCCATGGACCAGAAGTTGTCCTTCTTGCCCAGCCGCTGGATGCGCTCCTGCGGGACGCCGATCACGTCGCGCCAGATCGTTTCGGCCTCGTCGTCGTCGAGGTAGACCGTGATCCACAGCTTCTCGGGCTCGAGGCCGTAGCCGCCGTCCGCCACGGAGCTGGTGAGCAGCTCCCAGGCGTACTTGATGGCGCCTTCCTTGAAGTAGTCCCCGAAGGAGAAGTTGCCGCACATCTGGAAGAACGTGCCGTGGCGGGTGGTCTTGCCGACCTCTTCGATGTCCGGCGTGCGGACGCACTTCTGCACGCTGGTGGCGCGAGGGGCCGGGGGCTTGGTCTCGCCGAGGAAGTACGGCTTGAAGGGCACCATGCCCGCGTTGACCAGCAGCAGAGTCGGGTCGTCCGCGATGAGCGACGCCGAAGGGACAACGGTGTGACCGCGCTCCTCGAAGAAGCTCAGCCAGCGGCGGCGGATCTCAGCCGACTCCATCAGTGGTCCTCATTCCGGTTGTGCGTGACCGTCGAGCGGTTCGAACGGTGGGTGGTCTGGTCGTTCTGGTGGTACTCGATGGCCCGCAGCCGTCGCGGCCCGGGCAGGGCGGTGACGTTGTCGGGCCGGTCGGGATCCTGGTGCAACCCCAGTGCGTCGTTCAGCTCGTCCTCGCGCTGCGTCATTCCCGCCTTGACGTCGAGGGCGAACTCCTTGAGGCGGTGCCCGGCTTCCACGGCCTTGTCGGCGGCCTGGGCGGCGAGGCTCTCCGGCGTCAGCTTCTTCAGCTGCCGGTTGACCTTGGTGGTGGCCCACACGCCGGCGGCGGCGCCTGCGGTGAACCAGAAGGCTCGGCGGAACATCGGCGGTTTCAGCCCTTCTGCTTCCGGCGCCGGGCCTGCGGCACCGTACGGCCGACGATCACGGTTCGCCGGGTGGTCTTCTGCGGCTCGTCCTGCGTGCGGCCCAGGGCCTTGCGGACGCCGTAGCCGAAGGCCGCGACCTTGACCAGGGGTCCGCCGAAGGTGGAGGCCACGGTGGAGGAGAGCGCGGAGGCGTTGGAGGTGACCTCCTGGACGTCGCTCGCGATGGCGTCGACCCGGTCGAGCTGGGTGCGCGCGGAGCGGACGGTGGTCGAGGCGTCCGCAAGGAGCGGGACCGCCTGCTCGGTGACGTCGGCCACGAGCTTGGTGGCCGCCCGCAGCACCTGCGCGAGCCGCACCAGCACCACGGCGAGGAAGGACACCAGGATGGCCCAGAAGACGGCCACGAGGATGCCGGCCACCTCTCCACCGGACACGTTGCACCGCTTTCTGATCTGCTCGCCCACGGACTGCCTACGGAGAAAAGTCTTCTCCGACCCTATCGCGCCGGAGATCCGCCGCAGTACCGGAATTCCCGGACGGCTTCCGGGCACGGAAAGGCCCGCCGCCCCCCGGAGGGGACGGCGGGCCGATACCAGCCTGTGAGGGCTACGGCCGCCGGATCAGCGGGCGTAGTACTCGACGACGAGCTGCTCGTCGCAGATGACCGGGATTTCCTTGCGGTTCGGGTCGCGGTCCAGGCGGAAGGCCAGGGCCTTCAGGTTCACCTGGAGGTAACGCGGGGTCTCGCCCTCGCCGGCGTAGCCACCCTCGCGGGCGACCTGGAAGGGGTGCTTCTCGCGGCTGCGCTCGCGGACCGTGATGACGTCGTCGGGACGCACGCGGAACGACGGCTTGTCGACCTTGCCGCCGTTGACCTCGATGTGGCCGTGGACGACCATCTGGCGGGCCTGGTAGATGGTGCGGGCGATGCCGGCACGCAGGACCAGGGCGTCCAGACGACGCTCGAGCTCGACGACGAGCGCCTCGCCCGTCTTGCCCTCGGCCTTCTTCGCGCGGTCGTACGCGCGGGCCATCTGGCGCTCGGAGATGTCGTACTGGGCGCGCAGACGCTGCTTCTCGAGCAGACGGACCTTGTAGTCCGAGTTCTGCTTGCGGCCACGGCCGTGCTCGCCCGGCGGGTAGGGGCGGGCCTCGAAGTACTTGACGGCCTTCGGCGTCAGGGCGATGCCGAGGGCACGAGACTTCTTGACCTTGGGTCGCTTCTGGTTCACGGGGAACCTACCTCCATGTAAGTTAGGTGAGGCTTACCTTATCGAGGAGGACGTAATGTCTCGACCACATGGGATCCCCCTGCCCAGTGCGCGCCGCAGTTCGGATTCCAACGAAACGGAATCCGCTTTCGACGACGATAAGCAAGGTCAGCCGCGTCCCAGGGAAGGCGTTCGGCAGCTCACCGGAGCCGAACGCGTACGAACCCTCGTAGAGTCCAACGCCTCAGTATCCCTCACGCTGCCCGGTGCTTTCGACCAGGTGCGGTCCCCTGACCAGGCGGAGTGGTGGACAGGGGTGCCGGCCGCGCGGACCGTCACCCCGGACGGGGACGTGCTCCTCCTGGTACCAGGGGGATCCGCGGCTGCCAGGGCAGCCGCTCACGCCCAGGACGACGACCTCCCGGCCGTGATCGAGATCACGGACGTGGCGCCGGTGTCCGTGCCCCATCGTATCCGAGGCCGCGCGCGGCTGGCCGGGTGGCTGACGCCGGTGCGCGGGGACGACCGCGCGCCCTGTGCGGCGCTGCTCGCGGAGCGGCATCCGGTGGGCGAGCTGCTGGGCCTGACCGAGTCGCTGGACCCCCCGTACACCGGCCGCCCCGCCCAGATGATGCTGCGCCTGGAGGTCGGCGAGATCGCGGTGGACGACCTGTGGGGCGCCGAGCCGGTGGACCCGGACGAGCTGGTGGCCGCCGCGCCGGACCCGCTGACCGCCCACGAGACGGAGCTGCTCCAGCACCTGGCCTCCGCCCACGCCGAACGCGTCGCCGATCTGTGCGGGCTGCTCGGCTCCCGGCACACGGCCGGGATGAGCGCCGTACCCCTGGCCCTGGACCGCCTGGGGCTGCGCGTGCGCTTCACCGGCGGACCCGGCCGGGCCTCCTTCGACGCCCGCTTCGACTTCCCGGAGCCGGTGGCCGACGTCTGCGGCCTGCGGCGGGCGATGCGCGCCCTCTTCGCCGCCGCTCGCTGAGGCCCGCCCCGGGCCGGAACCCGGCGCTGCCGAGGTCTCAGGAGCCGCCGCCGCGCAGGCGTTCGCGCACCTTGTCGACCACGTCCGCGTAGCGCGCCTCGGCGCCGTAGCGCGTCGGCTCGTAGTACCGCTTGCCGTGGATCTCGTCCGGGGCGTACTGCTGCGCCGCGATCGCGCCCGGCACGTCGTGCGGGTAGACGTAGCCGACCGCGTGCCCCAGCTTCGCCGCGCCCTTGTAGTGCCCGTCCCGCAGGTGCGCGGGCACGGCCCCGGCCAGCCCGGCGCGGACGTCGGCCAGCGCGGCGCCGATCGCGGTCGTCGCGGTGTTCGACTTGGGCGCGAGCGCCAGCGCGATGGTGGCGTGCGACAGGGTCAGGGCGGCTTCCGGGAAGCCGATCATCGCCACCGCCTGGGCGGCCGCGACCGCCAGCGGCAGGGCCGTCGGGTCCGCCAGGCCGATGTCCTCGCTCGCGGAGATCATCAGGCGCCGCGCGATGAACCGCGGGTCCTCCCCCGCCTCGATCATCCGGGCCAGGTAGTGCAGGGCGGCGTCCACGTCCGAACCCCTGATCGACTTGATCAGGGCGCTCGCCACGTCGTAGTGCTGGTCGCCGTCCCGGTCGTAGCGGACCGCCGCCCGGTCGACCGCCTCCTCCAGCGTCTGGAGGGTGATCTCCTCCTCGCCCTTGGCGATGGCCGCACCGGCCCCCGCCTCCAGCGCGGTCAGCGCCCGGCGGGCGTCGCCGCCGGCGATGCGCAGCAGGTGCGCCTCGGCGTCGGCCGGCAGGGCCACCGCCCCGCCCAGCCCGCGCTCCTCCGTCAGCGCGCGCCGCAGCAGCGCGCTCAGGTCCTCGTCGGTCAGCGGCTCCAGGGTGAGGAGGAGCGAGCGCGACAGCAGCGGGGAGATGATCGAGAAGTACGGGTTCTCCGTGGTAGCCGCGATCAGGGTGACCCAGCGGTTCTCCACGGCGGGCAGCAGCGAGTCCTGCTGCGCCTTGCTGAAGCGGTGGATCTCGTCGAGGAAGAGGACGGTCTCCTTGCCGTAGCCGCCGGCGGCGCGCTTGGCGCCCTCGATGACGGCCCGGACCTCCTTGACGCCCGCGGTGATCGCCGACAGCTCGACGAACCGCTTCTGGGTGGCCTGGCTGACGACGTAGGCGAGGGTGGTCTTGCCGATGCCGGGCGGCCCCCACAGGATCACCGACGAGGCCCCGGCCGGTCCCCCGGCGCCCTCCCCCACCAGCCGGCGCAGCGGCGAGCCCGGCTTCAGCAGGTGCTGCTGGCCGACGACCTCGTTCAGGTTGCGCGGGCGCATGCGGACGGCGAGCGGGGAGCTCGCGGGGTCCTTCTCCCGGCGGTCCTCGGCGGCGGCGGTGAAGAGATCTGGTTCCACACCGGAAGCCTATGCGAGGCCACTGACAGAGCGGCGGGGCTCAGGAGGTCCAGAAGTCCCACCAGCGGGTCAGGATCAGCATGCCGATGATCCCGACGTGCAGGACGGGCAGGACCCAGGTGAACTCGTCCAGGAAGCCGCGCAGCGGGCCGGGGGCGGGCAGCAGGCCCTGGCGGACGTTGTGCGAGGTGACGTACCAGAACATCAGGATGGTGGCGACCCAGGCCAGGCAGCACCACAGGCACAGCGAGTTGATGTTGTACAGCGACTGGTACATCAGCCAGGTGCAGAAGCCGACGCCGAACAGGGTGCCGGCGTTCAGGGTCAGCCAGTACCAGCGGCCGAAGCGGGCGCCGGCCAGCAGGCTCATGCCGACGCAGACGACGATCCCGTAGGCGACCAGGCCCAGCATCGGGTTCGGGAAGCCGAAGACCGCCGCCTGCTCGCTCTTCATGATGTTGCCGCAGGAGACGATCGGGTTCAGGCTGCAGCCCGGCGTGAAGTTCGGGTCCTCCAGCAGCTTGAACTTGTCAATGGTGATCACCCAGGCGGCCAGCAGGCCCGCCGCTCCCGTGATGACCAGCAGCAGGGCCAGTGCCCGGCTCCCGCCGAAGGTCCGCCGGGCGGTGTCCGCGCCCGCGCCTGTTGTCGTCATCCCGATCCCGCCCGCTCCGCGTCCGCAAGGTCATCAAGCAGGGGCCATTGTGCCGTACGGGGGCGTGCGCCTTCCGTTCGGCGGGGATAAGGACGGCCGGGACGCCCCCTCGGAAAACGGCCCGGGGCGGGGCGGGGGAGGACGTCCCCCGCCCCGCCCCGGGCGGACGCGTACGTCAGGCCAGACGGGCCCGGACCTGGGCGACCACGTCGGTGACCGGCACGGCGGCCTGCTCGCCGGACTCCATGTCCTTGAGCTGGACGACGCCCTCGGCGAGGTCGCGGTCACCCGCGACGATCGCGAAGCGCGCGCCGCTGCGGTTGGCGTCCTTCATGGCGCCCTTGAGGCCCTTTCCACCGTAGGACATGTCGGCCGCGACCCCGGCCTTGCGCAGCTCGGTCACCAGGGCGAAGACGGCCGGCTTGGCCGCGCCCAGCGCGACCGCGAACACCGCCGTCGAGGCCGGGATGTCCAGCTCCACTCCCTCCGCCTCCAGGGCGAGGACGGTGCGGTCCACCCCGAGCGCCCAGCCGACCGACGGCAGCGCCGGTCCGCCGATCATCTCGGACAGGCCGTCGTAGCGGCCGCCGCCGCCGACCGCGGACTGCGAGCCCAGGCCGTCGTGGACGAACTCGAAGGTGGTGCGGGTGTAGTAGTCGAGGCCGCGCACGAGCTTCTCGTCGTCCTCGAAAGCGACGCCGGCTGCCGTGACCAGGGCCCGGACCTCCTCGTGGTACGCCTTGCAGGCGTCGCAGAGGTAGTCGCGCAGCACGGGCGCGCCCACCAGCTGCTTCTGCACCTCGGGCCGCTTGTCGTCGAGGACGCGCAGCGGGTTGATCTCGGCCCGGCGGACGGTCTCCTCGTCGAGGTCGAGGCCGCGCAGGAAGGTCTGGAGCGCCTCCCGGTACACGGGGCGGCACTCCTTGTCGCCGAGCGAGTTCAGCAGGATGCGGAAGTTCCGCAGGCCCAGCGAGCGGTACGCCTGGTCGGCCAGGATGATCAGCTCGGCGTCCAGCGCCGGGTCCTCGGCGCCGATGGCCTCGGCACCGACCTGCGAGAAGTGGCGGTAGCGGCCCTTCTGCGGCTTCTCGTAGCGGTAGTACGAGCCCGAGTACCAGAGCTTGACCGGCAGGTTGCCCTTCTTGTGCAGGCTGGCCTCCAGCGCGGCGCGCAGGACGGAGGCGGTGCCCTCGGGGCGCAGGGCGAGCTGGTCGCCGCCCTTGGTCTCGAAGGCGTACATCTCCTTGGAGACGATGTCGGTGGACTCGCCGACGCCGCGGGCGAAGAGGCCGACGTCCTCGAAGCCGGGGGTCTCGATGTAGCCGTAGCCGGAGTTGCGCAGGGGCGCGGAGATGGCCTCGCGCACCGCCAGGTACTTCACGGAGACCGGCGGGATCAGGTCGTACGTGCCCTTGGGGGCCTGAAAAGTAGCCACGAAACTCTCGTCACATTCCTCGTCGTGGGGCGGCGGTGCCGTCCCCCAGGCCGGCGGCGACTTCCCGCAAGTACGGGTTGGTCGCGCGCTCGCGGCCGATGGTGGTCTGGGGACCGTGGCCGGACAGCACCACCGTCGAGTCCTCCAGCGGCAGGCACACGCGGGCCAGCGACTGGAGCATCTCGGCGTGGGAGCCGCCGGGCAGGTCGGTGCGTCCGATGGAGCCGGCGAAGAGCAGGTCACCCGAGAAGAAGACCGGCGGGACCTCCGCCTGCTCGGGCATCCGGAAGGTCACCGACCCCTTGGTATGCCCGGGCGCGTGCGCCACCGAGAACTCCATCCCGGCCAGCTTGAGGCTGCTGCCGTCGGACAGCTCGCGGACGTCGTCCGGCTCACCGACGGTCAGCTCCCCCATGAGCGGCATCCCGATGGAGCGGCCGAGCGCCTTCTCCGGGTCGCTCATCATGTAGCGGTCCTCGGGGTGGATCCAGGCCGGTACGTCGTGTGCTCCGCACACCGGGACCACCGAGGCCACATGATCGATGTGGCCGTGGGTGAGGACGACCGCGACGGGCTTGAGACGGTGCTTCTTCAGCGTCTCCTCGACGCCCTGGGCGGCCTGGTGGCCCGGGTCGATGATGACGCACTCCTCACCGGCGGCGGGGGCGACCAGGTAGCAGTTGGTGCCCCAGGCCCCGGCGGGGAATCCGGCAATCAGCACGTTCGTCCTCAATCGTCGTCCGGCGGCAGGCAGCGGATCGGAATCTGCTGCTCAGAGCCTACCGGCGCCCCTCATCACACAGCGAACCCATATACGGTACGGCCTAACCCAGCCCGGACAGCGGTACCAGAGACGCACAAGGAGACGACCCGGTGGTCACGAGCGATCAGCGTCGGCGACAGCTCGCCAGGGAGAAGTTCGAGCGCCAGCAGAAGCGCCGCGCGGAGGCCCGCCGCAAGTCGCGGCAGCGCATGGCGGTCATCGGCGCGGCGGCGGCCGTCGTGGTCGCCACGCTGGTCGGCCTCGTCGCGGGCGGCGTGTTCGACGGCGAGGACACGAAGGACGCGGCGGCGGACCCCTCGGCGAGCCCGTCGGCGCCGGCGCCGAAGAAGTCCCCCTCCCCCGCTATGGCGATCGACGACAAGGCGAAGTACACCTTCGACCTGAAGACCAGCGCGGGCGACGTGAAGTTCGAGATGGACGCCGCGAAGACCCCGCAGACGGTGAACTCGTTCAAGTCGCTCGCCGACAAGGGCTTCTTCGACGGCACCAAGTGCCACCGCCTGGTGACGGGCGGGATCTTCGTCCTCCAGTGCGGCGACCCGGAGGGCACGGGCATGGGCGGGCCCGGCTACAACGTCCCGGACGAGAACCTGGACGCCCTGGGCAAGCCGAACGAGCAGGGCCAGGTGATCTACCCGGCCGGCACCGTGGCGATGGCGAACACCGGCCGGCCCGGCACCGGCGGCAGCCAGTTCTTCCTCGTCTACAAGGACAGCCCCCTCGCCCCGTCCTACACGCCCTTCGGCAGGATCGACGCCGCGGGCCTGAAGGTGCTGGAGGAGGTGGCCAAGGCCGGGACCTCCGACGGAGCCCAGGACGGGGCCCCCAAGACGCCGGTGACCATCCAGAAGGGCGCCGTCACCAAGAACTGACGGGTCACGCGGCCCCGGGCCCGGCCGGCCCGCCTCCCCCGCACCGATATTCCGTCGTGCGGGATGCGGACAGCCGGCCCGGCGGTCGCCTATGTTGGCGTTGTGCAGGGCGGGCGCTGCCCGCCCCAGGAAACTGTGGACGATGCCCGGGGGCTGAACCCCTCGGCGGGCATCAGGTGGAGGAGGCGCTGTGAGCAGCGACCCGTGGGGCCGAGTCGACGAGACCGGCACCGTGTACGTGCGTACTTCCGAGGGCGAGCAGGTCGTCGGCTCGTGGCAGGCGGGCACCCCCGAGGAGGCCCTGGCCTACTTCGAGCGCAAGTACGAGGGCCTGGTGGTCGAGATCGGCCTCCTCGAACGGCGGGTGCGGACCACCGATCTGTCCGCCAAGGACGCCCAGACGGCCATCGAGCACCTGCGGACCCAGGTGGACGAGCACCACGCCGTCGGGGACCTCGACGCGCTGCGCGTCCGGCTCGACAAGCTGGTGGCGACGGTGGACTCGCGGCGCGAGGAGCGCAAGGTCCAGAAGGCCAAGCAGGCGGACGAGGCCCGTTCGGCCAAGGACGCCCTGGTCACCGAGGCCGAGCAGCTGGCGCAGAGCGACCAGTGGCGCAGCGCCGGCGAGCGGCTGCGCGCGCTGGTGGACATCTGGAAGGGCCTGCCCCGGCTCGACCGCAAGTCGGACGACGAGCTGTGGCACCGCTTCTCGCACGCCCGCTCCGCCTTCTCCAAGCGCCGCAAGGCCCACTTCGCCGCGCTGGACGCCCAGCGCGAGGAGGCCCGCAAGGCCAAGGAGAAGCTGGTCGCGGAGGCCGAGTCGCTGTCGAAGTCGACGGACTGGGGTCCGACGGCCGCCCGCTACCGCGAGCTGATGGACAGCTGGAAGGCGGCGGGCCGGGCGCAGCGCGAGGCCGAGGACGACCTGTGGAACCGTTTCCGCGGTGCGCAGGACGTGTTCTTCGCGGCGCGCGGCGAGGTCTTCGCGGAGCGCGACGCCGAGCAGGTCGAGAACCTGAAGCTGAAGGAGGAGCTGGCCGTCGAGGCGGAGAAGCTCGTCCCCGTGACGGACCTGAAGGCGGCCCGCGCCGCGTTCCGTGCCATCAACGAGCGCTGGGAGGCCATCGGCCACGTGCCGCGCGACGCGCGTCCCAAGGTCGAGGGCCGGATGCACGCCGTGGAGCGGGCGATCCAGGAGGCCGAGGAGGGCGAGTGGCGCCGTACGAACCCGGAGGCGCGGGCCCGCGCGGCCGGTCTGACGGGTCAGCTCCAGGCGGCCGTCGACAAGCTGCGCGAGCAGGTCGACGCGGCGCGCGCGGCCGGCAACAACGCGAAGGCGGACAAGCTGGCGCGTGAGCTCGAGGGCCGGCAGGCCCTGCTGGACCAGGCGCTGAAGGGCCTGGAGGAGTTCGGCGGCTGACGCCCTGGGGCCCTGGGCCCTGCTCCGCCGATGGGCACCACCGGTTCCGTCCGGTGGTGCCCATCGGCCGTCGCGGGGTGGCGCGCCCCCCGTACCGGATCTTCCTCACACGCCGCGAACGCGTCCCCTTTTGTGGAGCCTCTTCGTCACCTGGCTTCGACACAGGGTGCGCGCTGGTCGCACCTGACACCTGTGTAACGTTGTACGGTGCCGCCTCGGCGGCCCTCTGCCGGGCGACGACCAGGATCGAATGTGACGCATACCCAGATACGCGCCGATGTCCCCGACTCACTTCTTGTTGCCCGGCCGATCACCAGCAAGAAGGAGTCGGGTCCCCGGGGCCTCGGACGGCGCGTACTCGCCAACCTCGAGCGGGCCCGGAAGGCGCTGCTGATCCACCTGGCCCTGCGCGCCACCGGGCTCGCCGTCATGGCGGTCTGGGCGGAGCGCAAGGGCGTACAGCCGCTGGAGATCCTGGGCGGGCGCTGGGACGCCGTCTACTACCTGCACATCGCCGAGAACGGTCTGACGACTCCGCTGGCGACCCCCTCGCCCTGCGCCTTCGCGGGTCCGAGCTGCCAGATGGCGTTCTTCCCCGTCTATCCCATGCTGGTGCGGTACACCTCGTACGTCACGCACCTGCCCATGAACTGGGTGGCGATGGGGCTGGCGCTGTTCGCCTCGGTGATCGCCGCGTGGGGCATCTTCGCCGTCACCGACAAGATCTACGGACGCCGGGTGGCGCTCTTCACCTGCGCCCTGTTCGCGATCGTTCCGGCGGCGCTGGTCCAGTCGATGGCGTACACCGAGCCGCTGTTCCTCGCCCTCTCGGTGTGGGCGATGTACGCGGTGATGACGAAGTCCTGGCTGACGGCCGGTGTGCTGGCCCTCTTCGCGGGCGCCACCCGGCCCTCCGGCTCGGCCATCGTCGCGGCCGTGGTGCTGGCGGGCGTGTGGGAGTACGTGCAGTGGCGCCGCAAGCGGCGTGCGCAGCGGCCGGCCGTGGGCCGGATCGTGGCGGCCTCGCTGATCGCGCCGCTGGGCTGGTTCGGGTACGTCGGCTACGTGGGCTGGCACTTCGGCCGCTGGGACGGCTACTTCGAGCTCCAGCGGCGGTGGGGTTCCGTCTATGACGGCGGCTTCGACACGGTCAACGAGCTGAAGAAGACCTTCACCGAGGTCCACACCACCCTCAACCACGTGGTGGTCTCGCTGACGGTGGTCACGGCGGTGGTGCTGTTCGTGCTGATGACGCGTCGGCGCCGGCCCCCGATGGTCGTGTGGATCTTCGCGGCCATGATCATGCTGATGGCGCTGGGCGGCGCGGGCTTCTACTTCTCGAAGATGCGCTTCATCATGCCGGCGTTCCCGCTGCTGTTCCCCTTCGCGCTGGCCCTCGCGCGGGCCCGCAGGAGCACCGTGATGTGGATCATCGGTTCGGCCACCGCCGTCTCCGCGCTCTTCGGGGGCAACCTCAACTTCGTCTGGTGGGGCTGCCCCTGACCGGCCCGGCACGTCGCACGACAGTGGGCGCCACCCCTCGGGGGTGGCGCCCACTGTCGTGCGCGGTGCGGTGCGCTACGGCCGGCGGGCCGAGGTGACGCGGTAGACGTCGTAGACGCCCTCGACGCCCCGTACGGCCTTCAGGACGTGGCCCAGGTGCTTGGGGTCGCCCATCTCGAAGGTGAACCGGGAGGTCGCCACCCGGTCGCGGGAGGTCTGCACGGCCGCAGAGAGGATGTTCACGTGCTGGTCCGAGAGGACCCGGGTGACGTCCGACAGCAGACGCGACCGGTCCAGCGCCTCCACCTGGATGGCGACCAGGAAGACGGAGGACTGGGTCGGCGCCCACTCCACCTCCAGCATCCGCTCGGGCTGCTGGGAGAGGGAGTCGACGTTGACGCAGTCGGCGCGGTGAACCGATACGCCACTGCCGCGGGTGACGAAGCCGATGATCGGGTCGCCGGGCACCGGGGTGCAGCAGCGGGCCAGCTTCACCCACACGTCGTCCACGCCCTTGACGACCACACCGGGGTCGGCGTTGCCGCGCCGCTTGGTACGGGCGCGCGACGGCGGGATGCTCTCCTCGATGTCCTCGTTGGCGGCCTCCTCGCCGCCGAGGGCCTGCACCAGCTTCTGTACGACGCCCTGCGCGGCCACGTGGCCCTCGCCGATCGCCGCGTACAGGGAGGAGATGTCCGGGTAGCGCATCTCGTGCGCCAGCGTGACGAGGGAGTCGCCCGTCAGGATCCGCTGGATCGGCAGGTTCTGCTTGCGCATGGCCCGCGCGATGGCGTCCTTGCCGTGCTCGATGGCCTCGTCGCGGCGCTCCTTGGAGAACCAGGCGCGGATCTTGTTGCGCGCCCGCGGGGACTTCACGAACCCCAGCCAGTCGCGGGAGGGGCCCGCGCCCTCGGCCTTGGAGGTGAAGACCTCCACCAGGTCCCCGTTGTCGAGCGTGGACTCCAGCGGGACGAGGCGGCCGTTGACCCGCGCCCCTATGGTGCGGTGGCCGACCTCGGTGTGGACGGCGTACGCGAAGTCGACGGGGGTGGCGCCTGCGGGCAGCGCGATGACGTCGCCCTTCGGCGTGAAGACGAAGACCTCGTTGCGGGAGAGGTCGAAGCGCAGCGAGTCGAGGAACTCGCCCGGGTCCTCGGTCTCCTTCTGCCAGTCGAGCAGCTGGCGCAGCCAGGCCATGTCGTTGACCGTGTCCTGGCCGGCGCTGCCCTTGGCGGCCTGCGGGACGTCGGTGCGCACCTTGGAGGCGCCGGCGACGGTCTGCTGCTTGTACTTCCAGTGCGCGGCGATGCCGTACTCGGCGCGGCGGTGCATGTCGAAGGTGCGGATCTGGAGTTCGACCGGCTTGCCGCTGGGTCCGATGACCGTCGTGTGGAGCGACTGGTACATGTTGAACTTGGGCATCGCGATGTAGTCCTTGAACCGGCCGGGGACCGGGTTCCAGCGCGCGTGCACCGTGCCGAGGGCGGCGTAGCAGTCCCGGACGGTGTCCACGAGGACGCGGATGCCGACCAGGTCGTAGATCTCCGCGAAGTCACGGCCGCGGACGATCATCTTCTGGTAGACGCTGTAGTAGTGCTTGGGTCTGCCGGTGACGGTGGCCTTGATGCGGGCCGCGCGCAGGTCGACCATCACCTCGTCCGTGACGACGGCGAGGTACTCGTCGCGCTTGGGCGCCCGCTCGGCGACCAGCCGCACGATCTCGTCGTACATCTTGGGGTAGAGGATCGCGAAGGCGAGGTCCTCGAGCTCCCACTTGATCGTGTTCATGCCGAGGCGGTGGGCCAGCGGCGCGTAGATCTCGAGGGTCTCGCGGGCCTTCTTCTCCTGCTTCTCCCGCTTGAGGTAGCGCATGGTGCGCATGTTGTGCAGGCGGTCGGCGAGCTTGATGACGAGGACCCGGGGGTCCTTGGCCATGGCGACGACCATCTTGCGGACGGTCTCGGCCTGGGCGGCCTCGCCGAACTTGACCCGGTCGAGCTTGGTGACGCCGTCGACGAGGAGGGCGACGGCGTCGCCGAAGTCGCGGCGGAGCTGGTCCAGGCCGTACTCGGTGTCCTCGACGGTGTCGTGCAGCAGGCCCGCCATCAGGGTGGCCGGGTCCATCCCCAGCTCGGCGAGGATGGTGGTCACCGCGAGCGGGTGGGTGATGTACGGGTCGCCGCTCTTGCGCTTCTGGCCGCGGTGCCAGCGTTCGGCGACCTGGTAGGCCTGCTCGATCTGGCGCAGCGTCGCCGTTTCGATCTTCGGGTCGTTGCTGCGGACTATGCGGAGCAGGGGTTCCAGTACCGGGTTGTACGGGTTGGAACGCTGCACGCCGAGACGCGCCAGCCTGGCGCGCACCCGGTTGGAGGACCCGGCCGGCCTGGCCGGCGCGGGCTTGACCGGCGGGGCGGGCGGGGGCGTGGCTGCGGCCGCCGCGGCCTGCTCGGCCTGCGGGTCGGGCTGTGCGGCGGAGAGTGGCTGGACCTCGTCTGGCAAGAGCGCTCCTCTGGGGGTCCCCCCGGAGGGAGTCCGGGGGAGGATCCGGGGCCCCGGTCAGGTCCGGATAAACCATGGTAGCGAGGGTTCCGCCGCCCCGTTCGCCGCGGCCGCTCCCCGGGACGCGCGCCCGGGCCGGCTCCGGCCCGCCTCCAGCGCCGGCCGCCCCGCGGGGCGGGGGCGGAGCCCGCGGAAGCGGCGCCGCACCCACACGAAAGCGGCGGGTCCCCGGCATCCCGGGAACCCGCCGCTCCGGCAGAGCAGGTCAGACGACGATCAGCGAATCCAGCGGGGCCCCCGCCAGCGCGGCGGCCAGCTTGGCCCGCCCCGGGAGGAACGACAGCTCCATCAGGACCGCCACCCCGGCGACCTCGGCGCCGGCCCGCCGGATCAGCTCCAGCGAGGCCTCGGCGGTGCCGCCGGTGGCCAGGACGTCGTCGATGACCATGACCCGGTCACCGGCCGACAGGTCCTCCGCGTGGACCTCGATCTCGGCGGTGCCGTACTCCAGCTCGTACGCCTGCGCGAGCGTGGCGCCCGGCAGCTTGCCGGCCTTGCGCACGGGGACGAAGCCGAGGCCCGCCTGGACCGCGACCGGGGCCGCGAGGATGAACCCCCGCGCCTCCAGGCCGACGATCTTCGTGGCGCCGTACCGGACGGCCAGCTCGACCAGGGCCTCGGTCAGCGCGGCGAAGGCCTTCGGGTCGGCGAGCAGCGGGGTGATGTCCTTGAACACCACCCCCGCCTTCGGATAGTCCGGGACGTCGGTGATCCGGCTGAGCAGCAGCTCGCGGAGCTCGGCGGAAGAGGCCGTGGTCACCGGCGCCGCCTCCCCTGGCCGCCCTGGGCCACGACCTGCGGGGTCTCGTCCGCCTCGGCGTCCGGGTCGGCGCCCTCGCCCTTGGCGGCCGCGGCCGCGCGCTTGGCGAGCACCCGCTTGGTCAGCGCCTTCATCGCCGGCTCCCGCTCCTTCAGGTCCACGACCAGCGGGGTGGCGATGAAGATCGAGGAGTACGCGCCGGCCGCGAGGCCGACGAACAGCGACAGCGAGATGTCGTTGAGCATGCCGGCGCCCAGGAAGCCGCCGCCGATGAACAGCAGGCCCGCGACCGGGAGCAGCGCGACGACCGTCGTGTTGATCGAGCGGACCAGCGTGCCGTTGATGCTGCGGTTGGCGATCTCGCTGAAGGTGTAGCGGGTCTGCTTCGTGATGTCCTTCGAGCCCTCCTTGAGACCGTCGAAGACGACGACGGTGTCGTAGAGGGAGTAACCGAGGATGGTGAGCAGACCGATCACGGTGCCCGGGGTGACCTCGAAGCCGACCAGGGCGTACACGCCGACGGTGATGGTGAGGTCGTGGATCAGCGCGATCAGCGCGGCGACCGCCATCCGCCACTCGAAGGCGATGGCGAGGTAGATCACCACGAGGACCATGAAGACGCCGAGGCCGGTCCAGGCCTTGTTCGCGATCTGCTCGCCCCAGCTGGGGCCGACCAGGTCCGCGTTGATCTGGGCCGCGTCGACCTTGAGGTCGGCGCCGAGCTGCTTCTTCACGGAGGCCGCGGAGTCGGTGTCCAGACCGGAGATCTGGATGCGCAGGCCGCCGGTGCCGAGCTCCTGGACGATCGCGTCGTGCCCGGAGGCCTTCTCCGCGTCCTCGGTCGCCTTGGCGACGGAGACCGACGTCTTCGGGGTGGTGAAGACGGCGCCGCCCTTGAACTCGATGCCCATGTTGAGGCCTTGGACGGCCAGGGCCACGATCGCCGTGATGGTGATCAGGATGGAAACGCCGTACCAGAGAAAGCGCTTGCCGACGAAGTCGTAGCCGACCTCACCGCGGTACAGCCTGGCGCCGAGATCTCCCAGCTTCGACATCTCTCACGCCTCCTTTGCGTCGACGGGGGCGGGGACGGACGCGCCGCGGCGGGACCGGCGCAGCGGCGGCTTGACGCCGAGCCGCTTGGGGTCGAGCCCGGACCACGGGTGCCCGCTCGAGAAGAACGTCGTACGGGCCAGCAGGGTCATGACGGGCTTGGTGAAGAGGAACACCACGACCACGTCGAGCAGGGTGGTCAGACCCAGCGTGAAGGCGAAGCCCTGGACCTTGCCCACGGTGACGATGAAGAGCACCGCGGCGGCGAGGAACGACACGAAGTCGGAGACCAGGATGGTGCGCCGGGCCCGCGGCCAGGCGCGCTCGACGGCCGGACGCAGGGTGCGGCCCTCGCGGATCTCGTCCCGGATGCGCTCGAAGTACACGATGAACGAGTCGGCCGTGATGCCGATCGCGACGATAGCGCCGCAGACGGCCGGCAGGTTCAGGGCGAAGCCGATGCCCTTGCCCAGCAGCGCCATGATCGTGTACGTGAGGATCGCGGACACCATCAGGCTGACGATGGCGATGAAGGCCAGACCGCGGTAGTACACGAGCAGGTAGATCACCACGAGGGCGAGGCCGATGGCGCCGGCGATGAGGCCGGCCTTCAGCTGCTCGCCGCCGAGGGCGGCGGTGACGGTGGTGACGCTGTCCTCCTGGAAGGACAGCGGCAGGGCGCCGTACGAGAGCATGTTGCCCAGGTCCTGCGCGGACTGCTGGGTGAAGCCGCCGGAGATCTCGGCGTTGCCGCCGGTCAGCGCCTGGCCGACGGACGGGTCGGAGATGACCTCGCCGTCGAGCACGATCGCGAACTGGTTCTGCGGGGACTGCTTGGTGGCCAGCTCACCGGTGATCTTGGCGAACTTGTCGGCGCCCTTGTCGGTGAACTGCATGGTGACGATCCACTGACCGCGCTGCTGGTCGATGACGCCCTGAGCGTCCTTGACGTCCTGGCCGTTGACCTGCGCCGGACCGAGGACCCACTTGCCCCAGGCGTCGCCGCGGCGGCCACAGGCGATCATCGGGTCCTCGGGCTTGGCGCCCTTGCCCGCGGCGGCCCGCTGGTCCTCCTTGGTGCAGTCCAGAGCCGCGAACTTCGCCTGGAGGTCCGCTACGGCCGGGTCCGTCGACGGGGTCGGAACGGGGGCCGGGGCGGAGGGCGTGGCCTTGCTGTCGTCTGCCTTCTTCGACTCGCTCGCCGAGGGCGAGGGAGTGGGGGTGCCCGGGGCCTTGAGGGCCTCGCTGAGCACACGGCCCTGGGAAGTGGCGCTGGACGACGGGGTGGCCGACGCGGAGGGCTTGGAGCCCTCGGCCTTGGGGGCGCCGGAACCGCTCGCGGAGGGGCTCGGCGACGTGCTCGGCTTCGGCTCGGGAGCGGCGGGGGCGCCGTCGGCGAAGGCCAGCACGGGGCGGAAGTACAGCTGGGCGGTGGTGCCGACCTGCTCGCGCGCCTGCTGCTCGTTCGTCCCCTTGGGGATGTTCACGATGATGTGGTCGCGGCCCTGGGTCTGGACCTCGGCCTCCGAGACGCCGAGACCGTTGACGCGGCGCTCGATGATGCCGACCGCCGTGTTCATGTTGGTCTCGTTGACGGCGTCCGGCTTGCCGGGCTCGCTCTTGGCCTTGAGCGTGATGCTCGTACCGCCGGCGAGGTCGATGCCCAGCCGGGGCGTCGTCTGCTTCGTGAGGAACATCCCCGCGGTGAGCGCCACCATCGCGATCAGGATGAAGGCCAGGGCGCGCCCCGGCCTCCCCTGAGCCCCCGTGGGCCGCCGGCCCTTCTTCGGTGCTGCCACCTTGTCGTTTCTCCCTGTCCAACCGTCCCGCGCCGGGTCAGCGCGCGGACGGCCACGAAATGTGTGGTGGGGACCCCTGCCCCCCGCAGAAGTTCACTGCGGGAACCGTGGCGGATGCCGGTCGGACACCACCGCGGCCCCCGAGCTGACGCTACTTGGTGCCGGGCTCGCCGTCGGTCTTGCCGTCCTTCGGCTCGTCGTCCTTGGGCTCGTCCTTCTTGCCCAGGTCGAGCTTGGGGGCCTCGTCCGTCTTCGGGGCGTCGCCACCGGTGAGCGAGGAGGCGTCGTCCGGGACGACCGGGGTGTCCTCGGGGGTCTCGGAGAAGCCGTGGACGATCCGGTTGTACTCGGAGTCCTCCAGGACGGCGCCGATGGCGTTCTTCGCGTAAACCGCGTGGACACCCGGAGCCACCTCGAGGGTGACGGTGTCCTCGCCGATCTCCTTCACCGTGGCGTACATGCCGCCGATGGTGCGGACGCCGGTGCCGGTCGTCATCTGGTCGCGCATCTGAGCGGCCTGGGCCTGCTTCTTCTTGGCGGACCGGGTCATCAGGAACATCGCCCCGATGAGCACGATGAACGGGAGCAAGAAGCTGATGTTGTTCACGGGACGAGGATCCTTCGCACGGCCGCGCCGGGGAGCGGCCATTTCTACGGGGGTGGGCACGCCGGCCCGAAGGGTCGGCATCGGCGGAGTCTAGGCGAGTCCGCACCGATGGAACAACGCCCAGCATGGCACCGCAGTTCCTGACCGGTCTAACCTCCGCGCCGTCAGCCCCCGAAGAGGCCCTGTTGTCCGCTTGATCCGCTGCCGCCCTGCTGGGGCGGGACGAGGCCCAGGTGGGCCCATGCGGCGGGGGTCGCGACCCGCCCGCGGGGGGTACGGGCGAGCAGGCCCTCCCGTACCAGGAAGGGCTCGGCCACCTCCTCGACGGTCTCCCGCTCCTCGCCCACGGCGACGGCCAGGGTCGACAGCCCGACGGGCCCGCCGCCGAACAGCTTGAGCAGGGCCTCCAGCACGGCCCGGTCCAGCCGGTCCAGCCCGCGCGCGTCCACCTCGTACACCTGGAGGGCGGTGGCGGCCACCTCACGGGTGATCACCCCGTCGGCCCGCACCTGCGCGTAGTCGCGTACGCGGCGCAGGAGCCGGTTGGCGATGCGGGGGGTGCCGCGGGAGCGGCCGGCGATCTCGGCGGCGCCGGCGGTGTCGATCTCGACGTCGAGGAGGCGGGCGGAGCGGTGGACGACGCGCTCCAGTTCCTCGGGGGCGTAGAACTCCATGTGCCCGGTGAAGCCGAAGCGGTCCCGCAGGGGCGGGGGCAGCAGGCCGGCGCGGGTGGTGGCGCCGACGAGGGTGAAGGGCGGCAGCTCCAGCGGGATGGCGGTGGCTCCCGGCCCCTTGCCGACGATCACGTCGACGCGGAAGTCCTCCATGGCCATGTACAGCATCTCCTCGGCGGGCCGGGACATGCGGTGGATCTCGTCGAGGAAGAGGACCTCGCCCTCCTGGAGGGAGGACAGGATCGCGGCGAGGTCGCCGGCGTGCTGGATGGCGGGTCCGGAGGTGATCCGGATGGGCGCGCCCATCTCCGCTGCGATGATCACGGAGAGGGTGGTCTTGCCGAGGCCGGGGGCGCCGGACAGCAGCACGTGGTCGGCGGTGGCACCGCGCTGGCGGGCGGCCTTCAGCACGAGGTCCAGCTGCTGGCGGACCTTCTCCTGGCCGACGAACTCGCCGAGGTCCTTGGGCCGCAGCGCCGCCTCGACGGCGGTGTCCTCCCCGTCGGCAGCCGCGGCCACGATCCGGTCGTCGCTCTCGTCATCCCAGTTCACGGTGCTCAGTCTGCCTTCTACGTCGTTGCGGTGGTCGATCCGGTCCCCGGCCCGGCCGGGGTCGGGATCCCGCCGCGCGGGCGGGGGTCCCGTGCCCGGTGCGGGAACCGGCGCGCGGTGCGGGGTCCCGCGGCGGGTCCCGGGTCCCGCTGCGCGGGCGGGGGTCCCGTGCCGGGTCCCGGTACCGCGCCCGGAGAGAGGACCGGCGCACGGTGCGGGGTCCCGTCCCAGCCCCGGCCCCGTGCCGGGTTCGGGGGTTCCGCCGCGCCGACGGGGTCCCGTGCCGGGTCCCGGTACCGCGCCCAGTGCGGAGCCCCGCGCCCGGTGCTGGGTCCCGCCGCGCCGACGGGGTCCCCCTGTGCGGAGGCCCGTCGTGCGGTGTTGCTCCCCGACCTGGCCGGGTCCGTCCCGGATGGCGGCTCCGCGCAGCGGTGCGGCCGTCCGTCAGCGGGCGCGGTTGAGGGACTGCAGCGCGGCCCGCAGCAGCTGCGGCACCGGCGCGGAGCCGCCGGCGGCGATGGCCGCCTCCGCCTGCGGCGTCACCGCGGAGACGGCCTCGTCCGCGTCCCGGGACGCGTACCCCAGCCCGATCAGCGCGGCCGTGAGCTGCTCGGTCCAGGGGGCGGGCCCCGACGCGGCGGGCGCGCGCTGCGCGCCGACCACCGGGCCGCCGGGCGCGCCCAGCTTGTCCTTCAGCTCCAGCAGCAGCTTCTGCGCACCCTTCGGCCCGATCCCCGGCACCGCCGTCAGCGCCTTCGCGTCCCCCGTGGCGAAGGCGACCCGCAGCGCGTCGGGGCTGTGCACCCCGAGCATCGCCTGGGCCACCCGCGGCCCGACCCCGCTCGCGGTCTGCAGCAGCTCGAAGACGTGGCGCTCGTCGTCGTCCGCGAAGCCGTACAGGGTCAGCGAGTCCTCCCGTACGACCAGGGAGGTGGCCAGCCGCGCCTGCTCGCCGACCCGCAGTCCGGCGATGGTGTTCGGCGTGCACTGCACGGCCATGCCCACGCCCCCGACCTCGATCACGGCCAGGGTGGGGGCGAGCGCGGCGACGGGGCCGCTGACGAAGGCGATCATCGGGTACGGCCTTTCAGGACGTGCGGGGCGGTGGCGTGCCGGGCGACCGCCTGCTGGAGGCGGTTCTGGGCGGGGGCCCGCCAGATGTGGCAGATGGCGAGGGCGAGCGCGTCGGCGGCGTCCGCGGGCTTGGGCGGTTCGGCGAGCCGCAGCAGCCGGGTCACCATGGCCCCGACCTGCGCCTTGTCGGCCCGGCCGCTCCCGGTGACGGCGGCCTTGACCTCACTGGGGGTGTGCAGGGCGACCGGTATGCCGCGGCGCGCGGCGCACAGCATGGCGACGGCACTGGCCTGGGCGGTGCCCATGACGGTACGAACGTTGTGCTGGCTGAAAACCCGCTCCACGGCGACGAACTCCGGCCGGTGCGCGTCGAGCCACTCCTCGATGCCGGCCTCGATCGCGACCAGCCGGTGCCCCAGCTCGGCATCGGCCGGCGTCCGCACCACCCCGACGCCGACCATGGTCAGGGGCCGCCCGGCGACTCCCTCGACCACGCCGACGCCGCACCGCGTCAGCCCCGGGTCCACACCCAGTACGCGCACTCCGCCCCCTACGTCGACACCTGTCCGTGCAGGCTATCCGGCCCCACTGACAAAGCGGCGGGCCGACAGGGTGTGTCCTGTCGGCCCGCCGCCGGAGGCAGAGCGGGGAGAGCGGCGCCGGTCAGGCGTCGACCTTCTCCATGACCTCGTCCGAGACGTCGAAGTTGGCGAAGACGTTCTGCACGTCGTCGCTGTCCTCCAGCGCGTCGATCAGCTTGAAGATCTTGCGCGCGCCCTCCTCGTCGAGTTCGACCTGCATGGTCGGGACGAAGCTGGAGTCGGCCGAGTCGTAGTCGATGCCGGCTTCCTGGAGCGCGGTGCGGACCGCGACCAGGTCGGTGGCCTCGCTGATGATCTCCCAGGTGTCGCCGTTGTCGTTGACCTCTTCGGCACCGGCGTCGAGGACGGCACCGAGCACGTCGTCCTCGGACAGCTCCGCCTTGGGCAGGAGGATGACGCCCTTGCGGTTGAACAGGTACGACACCGAGCCCGGGTCGGCCATGGAACCGCCGTTGCGGGTCATGGCGACGCGGACGTCGGAGGCGGCGCGGTTGCGGTTGTCGGTGAGGCACTCGATGAGCACCGCGACACCGTTGGGACCGTAGCCCTCGTACATGATCGTCTCGTAGTCGGCGCCGCCGGCCTCGAGGCCGCCGCCGCGCTTGACCGCGGAGTCGATGTTCTTGTTCGGGACCGACTGCTTCTTGGCCTTCTGAACGGCGTCGAAGAGCGTCGGGTTGCCGTCGATGTCGGCACCGCCCATGCGGGCTGCGACCTCGATGTTCTTGATCAGCTTCGCGAAGAGCTTGCCGCGCTTGGCATCGATCACGGCCTTCTTGTGCTTCGTCGTAGCCCATTTAGAGTGGCCGGACATCCGCCTGTCTCCTTCGCGTAACCAACAGTGTTCACCGCGATCCTACCGAAGCCTCGTCACAGCCCCGCGCGCACCATGTCGACGAAGTACGCGTGGACGCGGTCGTCGCCCGTGAGTTCGGGGTGGAAGGAGGTCGCGAGGACGTTGCCCTGGCGCACGGCGACGGTGTGGCCGTCGTACGTGGCGAGGACTTCGGCGGAGGCGCCGACCGACTCGACCCAGGGGGCGCGGATGAAGACGCCCTCGACGGGTCCGCCCGCTATGCCGGCGAAGTCGATCCTCGCCTCGAAGGACTCGTTCTGGCGGCCGAAGGCGTTGCGGCGGACGATCATGTCGATGCCGCCGAGCGTCTCCTGGTCGTCACGGCCGTCCAGCAGCTTGTCGGCGAGCATGATCATGCCGGCGCAGGTGCCGTAGACGGGCATGCCGGCGCGCACGCGCTCGCGCAGCGGCTCCAGCATGCCGAACAGCACGGCGAGCTTGGACATGGTCGTGGACTCGCCGCCGGGGATCACCAGGGCGTCGACCTCGGCGAGCTCCTCGGGACGCCGGACCGGCCTGGCCACGGCGTCCGCCGCGGCCAGGGCGATCAGGTGCTCCCGTACGTCGCCCTGGAGGGCCAGGACACCAATCACGGGGTTGGTCATGGCAGTGACTACCAGCCGCGGTTGGCGTAGCGCTCGGCCTCGGGGAGGGTGTCGCAGTTGATGCCGACCATGGCCTCGCCCAGGTTGCGGGACGCGTCCGCGATGATCTTCGGGTCGTCGTAGAAGGTGGTGGCCTTCACGATGGCGGCGGCGCGCTTGGCCGGGTCGCCCGACTTGAAGATGCCGGAGCCGACGAAGACGCCCTCGGCGCCGAGCTGGCGCATCAGCGCGGCGTCGGCCGGGGTGGCGACGCCACCGGCGGAGAACAGCACGACGGGGAGCTTGCCGAGCTCGGCGACCTCCTTGACGAGCTCGTACGGGGCGCGCAGCTCCTTGGCGGCGGCGTACAGCTCGTTGTTGTCGAAGCCGCGCAGCTTGGCGATCTCGTTCTTGATCTGGCGCAGGTGGCGGACGGCCTCGACGACGTTGCCGGTGCCGGCCTCACCCTTGGAGCGGATCATGGCCGCGCCCTCGGCGATGCGGCGCAGGGCCTCGCCCAGGTTGGTGGCGCCACAGACGAAGGGGGTGGTGAAGGCCCACTTGTCGGAGTGGTTGACCTCGTCGGCCGGGGTCAGGACCTCGGACTCGTCGATGTAGTCGACGCCGAGGGACTGCAGGACCTGCGCCTCGACGAAGTGGCCGATGCGGGACTTGGCCATGACCGGGATGGAGACGGCGCCGATGATCTCTTCGATCATGTTCGGGTCGGACATGCGGGCGACGCCGCCGTCCTTGCGGATGTCGGCGGGGACCCGCTCCAGGGCCATGACGGCCACGGCGCCGGCGTCCTCGGCGATCTTGGCCTGCTCGGCGTTGACCACGTCCATGATCACGCCGCCCTTGAGCTGCTCGGCCATGCCGCGCTTGACGCGGGAGGTGCCGATGGCCGACTCAGTGGACTGGGAAGAGGTGGGAAGCGTGCTCACGGGTTGACCTCACTCGAAAGGAACTCGAAAGGAAAGACGGGTGCTACTCGCTGAGAAAACCCCACCGACCAGTCCACTACAAGGGCCAATGTGGAGCCGGTGGCTCTTTCATTTGTCCCCCGCGGCCCTAGGAACCTCAGGCGGGGCGGTCCGCGAGGTCCGCCGGAGGCTCGTCGTCCATCTCGAAGGCCAGGGGGAACGGCGCGTGTCCCGCCAGTCTGAACCATCGGACCTTGCGGTGGCGGCGCAGCGCGCGGGCGGCCCGTACGGCGTCGTTGAGGAACCGGCGCGCCATGGGCACCCGGCGCACCGCGGCGGCCAGCTCCTCGGCGGCCTCCTCGCCGCCCGGGGCGGCCTTCAGCACCTCCACCTGGTCCACGTCGGCGAACACCGCCCGCAGCGCCTGGCTGAGCTCGCTCTCGGCGACCTCGCGGTGCTCCTCCTCGGCCTGCCGGGCGGCGTGGGCGGCCTCGTACAGCACGAGCGAGGAGGCGGGGTCGAGCGCCCCGGAGGTGGCCACCTCCAGCACCACGGACGCCCGCCGCACGAGCTGCGCGTCGAGCGCGGCCCGGGCGGCGTCCATCCGCGTGTGCAACCGGTCCAGCCGCCCGGCGGTCCAGCTGAGGTAGACCCCGACGACGGCGAGCACCACCGCGATCCAGACAAGGTTTTCGATCACGGGCGGCGACACTACCCGCTACGGGCCCCTACGTGTCCCGCGTGAAGCCGAGGCGGGTGCGGAGGGGGACGCGTTCGTCCGTGGCCACCGCGGCCGCGCCGGCCGTGACCGTCTCGTAGACCGCCAGGATGTCCGCGCCGACCGTCGACCAGTCGAAGCGGCGGACGTGGGCCGAGCCGCGGGCGCTCAGTTCCGCGCGGCGGGCCGGGTCGCGCAGCAGGGCGATCGCCGCCGTCGCCAGGGAGGCGGCGTCCTCGTTGGCGAACAGCTCGCCCGCCGCGCCCTGGTCCAGGACCTGGGCGAAGGCGTCGAGGTCCGAGGCCAGGACGGCGGCGCCCGCCGACAGGGCCTCGACCAGGATGATGCCGAAGCTCTCACCCCCGGTGTTGGGGGCCACGTAGACGTCCACGCTGCGCAGCAGGCGGGCCTTGTCCTCGTCGGAGACCATGCCGAGGAACTCCACGCGCGAGCGCAGTTCCGCGGGCAGGGAGGCCACGGCCTCCTCCTCGTCGCCGCGGCCGGCCACCAGCAGGCGTACGTCCGGGCAGGCCTCCACGATGGCCGGGAAGGCCGCCATGAGCACCGGCAGGCCCTTGCGGGGTTCGTCGATGCGGCCGATGAAGCCGAGGGTCTGCCCGCCCCACTCCGCCTTGGGGTCGGCCCGGGCGAAGAAGTCGACGTCGACGCCGTTGGGGATGACCACCGCGTCCCCGCCCAGGTGCTCCACCAGCGTGCGCCGGGCGTACTCGCTGACCGCGATCCGGGCGCTGATCTTCTCCAGCGCCGGCTGGAGGATCGGGTACGCGGCGATCATCGCGCGCGAGCGGGGGTTGGAGGTGTGGAACGTCGCCACGATCGGGCCCTGGGCCGCCCAGCAGGACAGCAGGCCGAGGGAGGGCGAGGCGGGTTCGTGGATGTGGATCACGTCGAAGACGCCCTCGTGCAGCCAGCGGCGTACGCGGGCGGCGGAGAGGAAGCCGAAGTTCAGCCGGGCGACCGACCCGTTGTAGGGCACCGGCACCGCCCGTCCCGCCGAGACCACGTAGGGGGGCAGCGGGGTCTCGTCGTCCGCCGGGGCCAGCACCGACACCTCGTGGCCCTGGCGGAGCAGGTGTTCCGCCAGGTCACGGATGTGGAACTGGACGCCTCCGGGGACGTCCCACGAGTACGGGCACACGATGCCGATCTTCACTACGGGCGCTCCTCCAGGTCGTCGAGCCACAACCGCTGCAACATGTGCCAGTCCTCGGGGTGCTCGGCGATCCCCGACGCGAAGGCGTCCGCCACCGCCTGGGTCATCGCGGCGGTCTTCTCGGTCCGCGTGCCCTGCTGCGGCACCTCCACCGCGGGGTGGAACCGGCCGTACAGCTTCGGGGTCTCCCCGTAGTACAGGGTCACCGGCAGCAGGACGGCCCCGGTCTGCTGCGCCAGCAGCGCGGGCCCGGCGGGCATCCTGGCCCGGGAGCCGAAGAAGTCCACCTCGACCCCGGAGGCCGACAGGTCCCGGTCGGCGACCAGGCAGACGAGCCCGCCGGAGCGCAGCCGGCGCGCCAGGGTGCCGAACGAGGAGCCGCCGGTGTGCGGCAGGACCTCCATGCCCAGGCTCTCGCGGTAGGCCACGAAGCGGTCGTAGAGCGATTCGGGCTTCAGCCGCTCGGCGACGGTGGTGAAGGGTACGCCCAGGTGGCCGGTGACCCAGGCCCCCGCGAGGTCCCAGTTGGCCAGGTGCGGCAGGGCGGCGACGACCCCGCGCCCGGAGGCGATCGCCTCGCGCAGGATGTGGTCGTCCTCGAGCTGGACGTCCTCGCCGAACCGTCGCGCGTCCATGGCCGGGAGCCGGAAGGACTCCATCCAGTAGCGCATGTACGACCGCATGCCCGCGTGCGACAGCTCGCGCAGCCGCTCGGGAGTCGCGTCCGGCACCACGCGGGCCAGATTGGACTCCAGCCGCAGCACGCTCTTGCCGCGCCGCTTCCACGCGACGTCCGCGATCTTGCGCCCGAGGGCCACCGCCGCCGGCTCGGGCAGCTTCTTCACGCCCGCCCAGCCGAGCCCGTACAGCCCGTCGACGAGCCTGTCCTGTGCCCTGCCCATCAGAGCGCGCCGCCTTCGGCCCCGGTGGACGCCGCGTCGGCCTCGGCCGCCTCGCGGCGTACGGTGACCACCCGCTGGATCAGCGTGACGAGCGAGCCCGCCGCCACGATCCACAGCGCGACGGGCAGCAGCACCCCGATCCACGAGGGGGCCCCGAAGGTCTGCAGCCCGGACAGGCCTGCCGCGACCAGCGAGATCACCAGTCGCTCGGCGCGCTCGACGAGCCCGTTGACGGCGACCGGCAGCCCGATCGCCTCGCCGCGGGCCTTGGTGTACGAGACCACCTGGCCGCTGGACAGGCAGAAGATCGCGACCGCGCACAGCACGTTGTCGTCGCCCAGGCCCGCGTACCAGAGCGCCAGCCCGCCGAAGATCGCCGCGTCGGCCACCCGGTCGAGGGTGGAGTCGAGGAACGCGCCCCACCGGCTGGAGGTGCCGGCCTGGCGGGCCATGTTGCCGTCCACCAGGTCGGAGAAGACGAAGAGGGTGATGGTGATCGTGCCCCAGAAGAACTCGCCCCGGGGGAAGAAGACCAGCGCGCCGGCCACCACTCCGGCGGTGCCGATGAGGGTCACGGCGTCCGGGCTCACCCCCCGGCGCAGGAGAAATGCGGCGAACGGCGTGAGAACACGCGTGAAGAACGCACGCGCGTACTTGTTCAGCATGGCCTTCCCAGAGGGTCGCTGGGCCGAACGGCCACCACGGCCACCGGCTGGCCCATCGTAGCCAGCGCCCCGCACCCGCCACGCCGCGCACCCACCGGTTCGCCCCCGCTCCCTGCCCGCGGCGGACGCCCGTCGCCCGTCCGTCACCCGCCGTCGGCTCACCCGGCCGTGGCCGGTACCACGTATGGACGCAGTGTGACGGCGGTGCAAAGCTCGAAGGACCCCGATCACCCTCCTCACCGCGACACCGGGAGGCACGAGCACCATGGGAGCCACATCACACCAAGCCGGAGCCGCCGGCAGGGCACTGACGGCCGACCGCCCCGAGTCCGTACGGAACGTCGTGCTGGTCGGCCACAGCGGCGCCGGCAAGACCACGCTGGTCGAAGCCCTGGCCCTGACGGCAGGGGCCGTCAACCGGGCCGGACGGGTCGAGGACGGGGGCACGGTCTCGGACTACGACGAGATCGAGCACCGCCGCCAGCGCTCCGTCCAGCTTTCCCTGGTCCCCGTCGAGTGGGCCGGAATCAAGATCAATGTGCTCGACACCCCCGGATACGCCGACTTCGTCGGGGAACTGCGGGCCGGCCTGCGCGCCGCGGACGCGGCGCTCTTCGTCGTCTCCGCCTCCGACGGGATCGACGGAGCCACCCGGATGGTCTGGGACGAATGCCAGGCCGTCGGCATGCCGCGCGCCATCGTCGTCACCCATTTGGAGGCAGCCCGCGCCGACTACTCCCAGATGGCCGATGTCTGCGGCGAGATCTTCGGCGCCGACGACCCGGACGCCGTCGTCCCGCTCTACCTGCCGCTGCACGGACCGGCCGGGCCGGACGGCCACTCCCCCGTCACCGGCCTGCTCGGCCTGCTCTCCCGGCGCGTGTACGACTACACCTCCGGCGAGCGCACCGAACGCGACCCGGACCCCACCGAGCTCGACCTCATCGAGGCCGCCCGCTCCCGCCTGATCGAGGGGATCATCGCCGAGAGCGAGGACGAGAGCCTCATGGACCGCTACCTCGGCGGCGAGGACATCGACGTCAAGACCCTGATCGACGACCTGGAGCGGGCCGTCGCCCGCGGCACCTTCCACCCCGTGCTGATGGCCGCCCCCGCCGCCGACGGCGCCCGCCAGGGCCTGGGCACCGTGGAACTGCTCGAACTCGTCACCGGCGGCTTCCCCTCCCCCGCCGAACGCGCCCCCCTGACCGTCACCGCCCCGGACGGCTCCCCCCGCCCCGACGTCACCTGCGACCCCACCGGGCCGCTCCTCGCCGAGGTCGTCAAGACCTCCTCCGACCCCTACGTCGGACGCGTCTCCCTGGTCCGCGTCTTCTCCGGCACCCTGCGCCCCGAGGAGACCGTCCACGTCTCGGGCCACGGGCTGACCGACCGGGGGCACGAGGACCACGACCTCGACGAACGGATCGGCGCCCTCACCTCCCCCTTCGGCAAACAGCAGCGCACCCTGGCCGCCTGCATCGCCGGAGACCTCGCCTGCGTGGCCAAACTCACCCGCGCGGAGACCGGCGACACCCTCTCCGCCGAGGACGCCCCGCTCCTCATGGAGCCCTGGCCGATGCCCGATCCGCTGCTCCCCCTCGCCATCGAGGCCCACAGCAAGGCCGACGAGGACAAGCTCTCCCAGGGCCTGGCCCGCCTGGTCGCCGAGGACCCCACCATGCGGCTGGAGCAGAACCCGCACACCCACCAGCTCGTCCTGTGGTGCCTGGGCGAGGCCCATCAGGACCTCGCCCTGGAGCGGCTGCGGACCCGCTACGGAGTCCAGGTCGACCCGGTGCCCCACAAGGTCAGCCTGCGCGAGACCTTCGGCGCCAAGGCCGCCGGGCGCGGCCGGCACGTCAAACAGTCCGGCGGCCACGGCCAGTACGCCATCTGCGAGATCGAGGTGGAGCCGCTCCCGCCCGGCAGCGGCATCGAGTTCGTCGACAAGGTCGTCGGCGGCGCCGTGCCCCGCCAGTTCATCCCGTCCGTGGAGAAGGGCGTACGGGCCCAGGCCGCCCGCGGCATCGCGGCCGGCTACCCGCTGGTCGACGTACGCATCACCCTGCGCGACGGCAAGGCGCACTCCGTGGACTCCTCGGACGCCGCCTTCCAGACGGCGGGCGCCCTGGCTCTGCGCGAGGCGGCCGCCGACACCCCGATCCACCTGCTGGAACCCGTCGCCGAACTCGACGTGGAGGTGCCCGACGAGTACGTCGGCCCGGTCATGAGCGACCTCGCGGGCCGCCGCGGCCGCGTGGTCGGCACCGAGCAGGCCGGCCCCGGCCGGTCCCGGGTGCGCGCCGAGGTCCCCGAGATCGAGATCGGCCGGTACGCCGTGGACCTGCGGTCCGTCTCGCACGGTACGGGCCGGTTCCGGCGCGCGTACGCCCGGCACGAGGCCATGCCGGCCCACCTCGCGGACAAGGTACGCGAACAGGCGGAGAAGGGAAGCCAGTCGACATAGTGGTCCGGCTGCCGCCCACCCGACGCGCTTGCGGTGGGCGGTATTTCCCTGTCCCATGACCGTGGGGGCGGGTACGCCGATAGGCTTTTCGCCGCGACGCACAGCACAACGGACCACGACACAGCGCGACATGCACGACGCGCACGGCACAGCACGACAAGCACGACGAGCACGAGCACGAGCACGACAGCACCACGGGCGAAGAGCACAGTGGCACGGCGATGGGGGCAGCGGTGGCGGACGACGGTTTCGACTTCAGGCCCGGAGCACAGATTCCTCTCCAGGGCGGCGGCGGCCAGACCGCGGCGACCAACGCGCTCGCCTCGGCCGCGTACCGCGACGGCGGCAAGGACACCGCGCTGTCCTCCATCCTCGGGGCGAACAGCGAGAACCACCCCGCCTCCGTCAAGGCGCCCAAGATCTCCCTCCTCGAACCCAACCTGGGCGAGGCCTTCTGCCGCGCCGTCGAGGCCCGCACCCTCGCCCCCGGCCGCAAACCGCTCATCCAGTCCTTCGGCGCCGACCCGCAGACCGTCGTGGAGCACTGCCTGGCCGCCTCCCGCATCCGCAAGGAACGCGACCGCAAGCTGCGCCTGATCACGCTGGTCAGCGGGGTGTTGTTCCTGCCCGGGATGCTGCTGTGGCTCGGCCTCTTCCAGTTGCGCAAGTCCCTCTCCAAGGGCGGGGGCAAGAAGAGCACCTGGATCGGCACCGCGCTGCTGGTCGCCGTGTTCCTCATGGCCGCGGTGCTGGTCTACCGGGTGGTCAAGCGCGAGCCCGGCACCGGTCTGCTGGAGGTCTACCTGCTCGGCACGCTCGTCGCCCCCGTCCTCGGCTGGTACCTGGCCCGCCGGATCTGCGAGAACACCGCCGCCGACCTGCGCTCCCGCTGGGACGGCCTGCTCGGGGGCGGGGCCCCCGTCGCCGCCAAGATCCCGGAGGCGGTCCCCGGCAACCCCGACGAGAAGGCCCGCGAGGACCTGCGCCGCCAGCTGGCGAAGCTGACCGCGGAGGACCGCAGCAACTCCGTCTTCTACGCGGGTCCCAAGGGCATCCTCGGCATGGGCACCCGCTGGGGCAGCTGGCAGATGGCCGAGGAGCTGACCCCGAGGAAGGAGGGGCACGAGATCCACCCGTTCCGCAGCTGGGACGTCATACGCGCGATCGACACGCAGCTGCGCAAGCTGGAGCGCGGCCCCCTGCACACCGGCGGGTTCCCGCCCGCCTCGATCCAGCACTGGATCGTCACCCCCGTCGGCGAGGGCGCCGCCGAAGTGGCCCGGCCGAGCGGAGAGGACGTCGACTCCTTCCTGGTCAAGCCGCACGAGATCACCCGGATCTGCAACGAGCAGCAGTTCAGCGCCGGCAACCGGCACTACCTCGGCATCCAGTACCCGCTGTGGGACGGCCAGCTCGTCATCACGATGCTGGTCACCGTCACCGTCCTCTACAAGACCCTGCGCGTGGACGTCACCGCGCACGCCCTCGGCCCGGTGCACGGCCTGTTCACCACCAAGTCCAAGACCCCGGTGATCGAGGTCCCGAAGTCCATCCGCTTCTGGGAGACCGTCGAGCGCCCGCTGCCGCTGGTGGACACCACGGAGGTGGTACGCCTGGCCGTGCGCGCCCCCCTGACCTGGTACCCGCCGCTCCTGGACCACCTCGGCGGCAAGCTCGTCCTGCCCGAGCCCTTCGGTCTGCGGCACGTCTGGGCCGGCTCCATGTGGCGCCACCGCTTCATGGCGGACGACGCCCTGCGCACGGTGGCCCCGGTCCTGCGGGCGGTGCACACGGCGACCTTCAAGGTGCTGGAGGAGAACGGCGTGGACACCTCGGCCTTCACCAACCGTTCCTCGATCATGAACGGCCTCATCCAGGAGCCGGCCCCGCGCAAGGCGGACGTCTACGACGCGTAGGGCGGGACGGCCCGATCAGTCGTGCGGCCAGGCGTCGGCGAGCATCTGGCGGGTGTCCGCGAGGAGTTGGGGCAGCACCTTGGTGTGGCCGACGACCGGCATGAAGTTCGTGTCCCCGCCCCAGCGGGGCACGATGTGCTGGTGCAGGTGGGCGGCGATGCCGGCGCCGGCGGCGCTGCCCTGGTTCATGCCGATGTTGAAGCCGTGCGCGCCGGAGGCCTTGCGCAGCGCGAACATGGCCCGCTTCGTGAGGTCGGCGAGCTCCGCCGTCTCCGGCCCGTCGAGCTCCGTGTAGTCGGCGACGTGCCGGTACGGGACGACCATCAGGTGGCCGCCGTTGTACGGGTAGAGGTTCAGCACGGCGTATACGTGCTTGCCGCGCGCCACGACCAGGCCCTCCTGGTCGGACATCTCCGGAATCCCGCAGAAGGGGCAGCCGTCGCCGGCTTCCGGGCCGGTCGGCTTGTTCTCTCCCTGGATGTAGGCCATCCGGTGGGGGGTCCACAGACGCTGGAACGCGTCCTGCGTGCCCACACCGATCTGCTGCTCCGGCTCAATCGTCATAGGCGCAGCATATGACCTCGTCCTGGCGAACGAGCGGGGCCCCCGGAAAGTGATCGCTCTCCGGGGGCCCCGCCCGTGGCCCGGCCCGTCATCGGGCCGGTCAGGCCCGGATCAGACCTGGACGCGGTCCGCGACGACCTTGGCCAGCTTGGCCAGCGCCTCGTCCTTGGGGACGCCGTTCTCCTGCGAACCGTCGCGGTAGCGGAAGGAGACGGTGCCCGCGGCCATGTCCTCGTCACCGACAATGATCATGAACGGGACCTTGAGCTTCTGGTGGTTGCGGATCTTCTTCTGCATCCGGTCGGAGGAGGCGTCCACCTCGACCCGCAGGCCCTGCTTCTTCGCCGCGGCGGCGAACTCCTGGAGGTACTCCACGTGCCCGTCGCCGATCGGGATGCCGACCGCCTGGACCGGGGCCAGCCACGGCGGCATGGCGCCCGCGTAGTGCTCCAGCAGCACCGCGAAGAACCGCTCGATCGAGCCGAACAGCGCGCGGTGGATCATGACCGGGCGCTGGCGCGAGCCGTCCGGGCCGGTGTACTCGAGGTCGAAGCGCTCCGGCAGGTTGAAGTCCAGCTGCACGGTCGACATCTGCCAGGTACGGCCGATGGCGTCGCGCGCCTGGACGGAGATCTTCGGGCCGTAGAAGGCCGCGCCGCCCGGGTCGGGGGTCAGCGGGAGGCCCTGCTTCTCGGCGACCTGCTGGAGGACCGCGGTGGCCTCCTCCCAGACCTCGTCCGAGCCGACGAACTTCTCCGGGTCCTTGGTGGACAGCTCCAGGTAGAAGTCGGTCAGGCCGTAGTCGCGCAGCAGGTTCAGCACGAAGGTGAGCGTGCGGTCGAGCTCCTCGGCCATCTGCTCGCGGGTGCAGTAGATGTGCGCGTCGTCCTGGGTGAAGCCCCGGGCGCGGGTCAGGCCGTGGACCACGCCGGACTTCTCGTACCGGTACACGGTGCCGAACTCGAACAGGCGCAGCGGCAGCTCGCGGTAGGAGCGCCCGCGCGCGTCGAAGATCAGGTTGTGCATCGGGCAGTTCATCGGCTTGAGGTAGTAGTCGGTACCGCCGTCGAGCTGCATGGGGGGGTACATGCCCTCCGCGTACCAGTCCAGGTGGCCGCTCTTCTCGAAGAGGGCGCCCTTCGTGGCGTGCGGGGAGTAGACGAACTCGTAGCCCTCCTCCTCGTGCCGGCGGCGCGAGTAGTCCTCCATCACCCGGCGGATGATGCCGCCGCGCGGGTGGAAGACCGCGAGGCCGGAACCGATCTCGTCGGGGATGGAGAAGAGGTCGAGCTCGTTGCCGAGCTTGCGGTGGTCTCGCTTCTCGGCCTCGGCGAGGAAGTCGAGGTGGGCCTTCAGTTCTTCCTTCGAGGGCCAGGCGGTGCCGTAGATGCGCTGGAGCATCGGGTTCTTCTCGCTGCCGCGCCAGTAGGCGGCGGCGTTGCGCATCAGCTTGAACGCCGGGATGTTGCGGGTGGTGGGCAGGTGGGGACCGCGGCAGAGGTCCTTCCAGCACAGCTCGCCGGTCTTGGCGTCGAGGTTGTCGTAGATGGTCAGCTCGCCGCCGCCCACCTCGACGTTCGCGCCGTCGTCGGTGGAGGCCGAACCCTTGATGCCGATGAGTTCGAGCTTGTACGGCTCGTCGGCGAGCTCCTCGCGGGCCGCCTCGTCGGAGACCACGCGGCGGGCGAACCGCTGCCCGCGCTTCTGGATCTCCTGCATCTTCTTCTCGATGGTCTTCAGGTCATCGGGAGTGAAGGGCTTGGCGACGTCGAAGTCGTAGTAGAAGCCGTCGCGGACCGGCGGGCCGATGCCCAGCTTCGCCTCGGGGAACAGCTCCTGCACGGCCTGGGCCATGACGTGCGCGGTCGAGTGGCGCAGGATGTTGAGGCCGTCCTCGGAGGAGATCTCCACCGGCTCGACGGTCTCGCCGTCCTTCACCTCGTACGAGAGGTCCTTCAGCTCACCGGCGATGCGCGCGGCGACGATGGTGCGCTCGCCGGCGAAGAGCTCCGCCGCCGTAGTGCCCGTGGCCACCACGCGCTCGTCCCGCTCGGAATCGCGTTGGATGATCACACGGACGTCTGACACCGGTCTCTCCTGACTGAGGGGGCACGCGAGCGAACGCTGCGCGCCTGAATCGTACCGAGCCGAGCGGCCGCGCCGCTAAACGGTTACGCCCCGGGCCGGGGCGGCCCCGGCCCGGCCCGGAAATCCCGGCGGGCCCGGCCGGCCCCGCGGGTAGCGTGGCCCCTCCCGCCCCGGACCCGAAGGGACCCCACCCCGTGCCGAGCCCGCGCCCGCGCCCGCTGGACCTCACCGACGACGCGACGGCCGCCGCCGTGCACCGGATCGGCCGGGCCGCCTACGCGGTGGAGGCGGAGCTGATCGGCTTCGACGGCATCCCCGCGCTCGGCGAGGACCTGGAGGCGATGCGGGCGCGGCCGCTGCGCTGGCTGGGAGCGGTCACCGGCGCCGGCGCGGTGGCGGGCTTCCTGGCCTGGGAGGAGACGCGGGACGGCGTGTCCGTCGACCGGCTCTGCGTGGACCCGGCCTGGTTCCGCCGGGGCGTCGCCTCGCTGCTGCTGCGCCACGCGCTGACGGAGCTCTTCCCCGGCCGCCCGGTCGAGGTCGCCACCGGCGCGGACAACACTCCGGCCGTGACCCTGTACGGGCGCCACGGCTTCACCCGGGGCGCGGACTTCTCCCCCGTCCCGGGCCTGCGGATGGCGTCCTTCACCCTGCCCGGGGCCGGGTAGGGACCACTTACGACGGGCGGAGGCCCCGGCCGCGCCCGAAACGGGGAACCGCAGCCGGCACCGGAGCGCGGCCGGCGGCCGGGACCCGGAGGACGGCCGGCGGCCGCGCTCTGGAGGACGGTCCCACGGGGAACCGGTCGGCGGCCGGGCGCGTCACAGGGGCGCCCGAAGCACAGGAACCCCAGGGGGATCGAGAGATCATGCGCCGTACCGCCGTCAGACTCGCCTGCTTCGCCGCCGCCGCGCTGCTCACCGGCGGCGGGGCGGCCACCGGCCCCGGACCGGCGGCCGAGCC
>NZ_JBEZKZ010000058.1:12041-46488 GCF_040651895.1 Streptomyces sp. NPDC048352 | reverse complement strand
GGCCGCCCCGGCCTCCCCGGCCGCGGGGGCGTGGCCCAGCGCCGCCGCCCCCGGCAGCGGCGCACCGGCCCCGACCCCCGCCGCGCCGGCTCCGGCCGCGGCCGCCCCCTCGACACCCGCGGCCGCCGCGCCCTCCCCCGGCATGGCCGCCGGGGCGGGGCAGGTCCAGGCGATGTGGCCCGGCGTCCTGGAGGCCGTCAAGAACCGCCGCCGCTTCACCTGGATCCTGCTCAGCCAGAACGCCCAGGTCACCGGCTTCGACGGAACCACCCTGCAGCTCGGCTTCCCCAATGCCGGAGCCCGGGACAACTTCGCGAGCAGCGGCAGCGAAGACGTCCTCAAGGCGGTCCTCGCCGAGCAGTTCCAGGTCAACTGGAAGATCGACGCCGTGGTGGGCGGGGGCGGACCGGCTCCGGCCGGGCCCTCCGCCCACTCCGCCCCGCCCGCCCCCGCGTACGGCCGGCCCCCGTCCGCCCCCCAGGCCCAGCCGCAGGACCGGCAGTCCCCGCAGCCCCCGGCCGCCTCCCACCAGTCCCCCGCCCACCAGGCGCCGCCCCAGCAGACCGCCGCCGCGCCGCAGGCTCCCGTACAGCAGGCGCCCCCGCCGGTGGCTCCCGAGGACGACGTACCGGAGGAGGACGACCCCGACCTCGTGGACAGCGCCCTGACCGGACACGAGCTGATCGTGCGCGAGCTCGGAGCGACCGTTGTGGAGGAATACACGAATGAGTAGCGCCTGCTGATTGGGTGGCCGCACGAAACCGGCCGCGCCGTCCGGGCTACCCTGGGCGGCGTGAAGGTCCTCGTCATCGGCGGCGGCGCCCGCGAACACGCCCTGTGCCGCTCTCTGTCCCTCGACCCCGACGTCTCCGCGCTGTACTGCGCCCCCGGCAACGCCGGCATCGCCGAGGTGGCGGAGCTGCGCCCGGTCGACGCCCTCAACGGCACCGCCGTGGCCCGGCTGGCAGCCGAACTGGGCGTCGGCCTGGTCGTCGTCGGCCCGGAGGCCCCGCTGGTCGCCGGCGTCGCCGACAGCGTCCGCGCCGCCGGCATCCCGGTCTTCGGCCCGTCCGCGGCGGCAGCGCAGCTGGAGGGCTCCAAGGCCTTCGCCAAGGACGTGATGGCCGCGGCCGGGGTGCCGACCGCGCGCAGCTACGTCTGCACCACCGCCGAGGAGGTCGACGCCGCGCTCGACGCCTTCGGTGCCCCCTACGTGGTCAAGGACGACGGCCTCGCGGCCGGCAAGGGCGTCGTGGTCACCGACGACCGGGCCGCCGCCCGCGCCCACGCGCTGGCCTGCGAGAGGGTCGTCATCGAGGAGTACCTCGACGGCCCCGAGGTCTCCCTGTTCGCCATCACCGACGGCGTCACCGTGCTGCCGCTCCAGCCCGCGCAGGACTTCAAGCGCGCGCTCGACGGGGACGAGGGCCCCAACACCGGCGGCATGGGCGCGTACTCGCCGCTCCCGTGGGCCGACCCGAAGCTGGTCGACGAGGTCATGGAGCTGGTCCTCCAGCCGACCGTCGACGAGCTCCGCCACCGCGGCACCCCCTTCTCGGGACTGCTCTACGCCGGCCTGGCCATCACCGGCCGCGGCACCCGCGTGATCGAGTTCAACGCCCGCTTCGGCGACCCCGAGACCCAGGTGGTCCTGGCCCGGCTGCGCACCCCGCTCGCGGGCGTGCTCCTCGCCGCCGCCAACGGCACCCTGCACGCCGAACCGCCGCTGAGCTGGAGCGACGACGCGGCCGTCACGGTGGTCATCGCCTCCCACAACTACCCGGACACCCCGCGCACCGGCGACCCGATCCAGGGCCTCGAGGAGGTCGCCGCCGAGGACGCGCCCGACGCGTACGTGCTCCACGCCGGGACCCGGCGCGAGGGCGACGCCGTCGTCAGCGCGGGCGGCCGCGTGCTCTCGGTGACGGCGACCGGTTCCGATCTGGTGCGGGCGCGCGAGAAGGCGTATAAGGCGGTCGGGCGGATCAAGCTCGACGGCTCGCAGCACCGTACGGACATTGCCGCCAAGGCCGCCGAAGGCCGCTGACCAGCAGGGCCGTCACGCGGCGGGCCCGGGGCGCGAGCGAGCGCACCGGGCCCGCGCGTACATGCGCGTGCGACTGCATCCGGCCGCCTTCGAACGCAGCCACCTTTACCCAAAGCCATTCCATCGGGTGATCGTCACCCGGACTGCCTGACGACCGCCCCGGCCCCAACTAGGGTGCGGCGCAAGCATTCCGGCACATGGCCCACCGGCATTGCGATGTCAGTGGCGGGTGTCACAGTGGGGGAGTGAGCAAAGCCGCCGCAGGGCAGAGGGGGTGAGGTCCGGCCGTGTCCGGAACCGGTTCGATCGCAGAAGTGGGCGCGCCGTCCGCGCGTTCGCGGGCCCTCGCCGTGCTGCGGGTCCGCAGCAGGGCCATGGCCGCCGTGCTGCTGCCCGCCGCCCTCGCGGTGGTGCTCGTCGCCGCCCGGATGACGGGCCGGCTGGCCGGGGATCCCTGGCCGGCGGTGACCCTGGCCGTCTGCGCCGTGGCCGCGCTGGTGCTGCTGGCGGGCGCGCTGTTCGGCGCCGTGGTGCTGCGGGCGCGGCCCGCCGTGACGCCGACGGTGCCGCTGCCGGAGGCCGCCGCGCCGGACCTCTACCGGCTCGTGCGGGACCTGGCCGACCGGATGGACGTTCCCGCGCCCTCCGCGATAGCCCTGACCCCGGACTGTGACAGCTGGCTGGAGGACCGCAGCCATGCGGCCCACCGCCGGGGCGGCGCGCGTGCCGCGTCCGCGGGCATAGCCGGGTCCGGCGGCCCGGAGTCCCAGCCCGGCGCGGCCCCCGTGCTGGTCATCGGCTCGCCGTTCCTCTGGTGGATGCGGGTCGCCGAGCTGCGGGCCGTCCTCGCGCCGGTCGTCGCCGGTACGGGCCCCTCCGCGCACCCGGACATAGCCGACGCGCGGGGCTTCGTACGGGGGCTCGACGCGGCGGTGGACATCGGTGGCAGGCCCGGCCTCGGCTGGATCGCCCGCCCGGCCCGGCTGCTGCTGCGGCTGTGCCAGGCCGACGCCGCCGAGATGGAGCGCGGGGTCGCCGCGGCCGCGTCCGACCGCGCCTACGGGGTGGACTACGGGCTGCGCATCGTCGCGCAGGAGCAGGTCGGCCTCGCCTACGCGGGCTGGGACCGGCTCCTGACCCGGGTCGCGCTGCCCGCCTGGCGGATGGGCCGCTGGCCGGCGCACCTGGACGCCGGGGTGGTCTCCGCCCTGACCGAGCTGTCCCGCCGGGACCGGCTGGCCGACGAGTTCGCCTCGCGGCTCGGCGAGCGCCCCGCCTGCGACCTCCTGGAGCAGCCCGGCGTGGTGGACGAGGCCACCTCCCTGCTGGCGGCCCGGCTCTTCCACGGCGGCCCGGCCGAGGCGGGACCGGACTGGGCGCCCGTCGACTGGACGGCCTACCCGCACGAGGTCGTGGACCGCACCTGGCGTACCGAGGCGGCCCGTCTGCACGCCGCGCTCGACGCGCTGTCCGTCCCGGGGGACCTGGCAGCCCCCGCGGGCCCCGTCGCCCGGCCCGAGACCGCCATGGCCCCGGGAGAGCCGGTTCCGGTGACGACGGGCGCCCCCGCCCGGGCCGGAGCCTCGCGGACCGGCACCGCCGCCCCCGGCGGCCCCGGCGCCCGCCCGGCGGACCGGTGTACCCCCGCCGACACGGCGCCCCCGGGCGGGCCGACGCTGGAGCGGGTCCTCGGATACCTCACCGACCCCACGGGGGACGGCGCCGCCGGAGAGGCCCTCGCGGGGCGGCTCAGCGGCGATCTGGCCCGGGAGGAACGGGCCGCCGGAGCCGGCGACAGGCCCCGGCCGTGCGGCGGCGCGGACACGCTGCCGCTGTTCCCCCTCCAGCCCCCGCGCAGCGGCCGCGACCTGCTGGCCGACCACGTCACCGCCCTCGTCTGCTGCGCCGCCGTGGACTCGGCCGGCGCGGGCCCCGGCCTGGACTGGCTGGACGGCCCCGTCCTGCTGGTCGGCGGCGAACGGCGGGCGGACCTCGCCCCCCGGGTGCTCTCCCTCGTCGAGGACGGGGACCCGGAGCCCCTGCGCGACTGGCTCGCGGAGCTCGGCGTACCCCCGGAGAAGCCCGTCCGCCTCCTCTGAGCCCACCCCGGCCCGTCCACCCCGGCCCGCCCCTCCGCCCCCCACCGGGCGGCAGCCCGCATGTTCCGGTCACGTCAATTCACGACGAACGGTGACGGAGTGAGTGCGTTATGTGATGTGCTTGGGACCGGTCGTGGATGGGTGTCCGAGAACCCGCCGCGCATCCGAGTGGAGCGAACGCGTTCGGGGGAGCGAGGGAGGGGAGCGGTCATGGGTGCGGACCAGATCCGGCGGTGGGAGTCAGGTGCGCTCGCGCACGCGGTGACCGATCCCTTCGGCCAGGGTCCCCTGCCCTGGTTCCGGGGCAGCGAGCTGTACTTCGACGACACCGGCCAGGTCGTCCCCTGGTACGTGGACCCGTCCCTCGCCGCCCCCGGCCGCCACGCCCGCGGCGGCGGCCCGCGCACCGCCGACGACGTGCACCGGCAGGTCAAGGGCTTCGCCTCCACTGGAGCCGTCGCCCCCGGCGAGGCCATCGACTTCCACATCACCGTCGACCCGCCCCAGCAGTTCTCGGTCGACGTCTACCGCATCGGCCACTACGGCGGGGACGGCGCCTCCAAGATCACCACCAGCCCCCGGCTGTCCGGCATCGTCCAGCCGCCCCCGCTCACCGCCGACCGCACCGTCTCCTGCCACCACTGGTGGCTGTCCTGGCGGCTCCAGGTCCCCTCGTACTGGAGCGTCGGCGCCTACGTGGCCGTCCTCACCACCGCCGACGGCTACCGCTCCCACGTCCCCTTCACGGTCCGCGACGACCACCCCGCCGACCTCCTGCTGCTGCTCCCGGACATCACCTGGCAGGCCTACAACCTCTACCCGGAGGACGGCCGCACGGGCGCGAGCCTCTACCACGCCTGGGACGAGAAGGGCCGACTGCTCGGCGAGCGGGACGCCGCCCTCACCGTCTCCTTCGACCGCCCCTACGCCGGCGCCGGCCTGCCCCTGCACGTCGGCCACGCCTACGACTTCATCCGCTGGGCCGAGCGCTACGGCTACGACCTCGCCTACGCCGACACCCGCGACCTGCACGCCGGGCGCGTCGACCCGACCCACTACCGGGGCCTGGTCTTCCCCGGCCACGACGAGTACTGGTCGCTCCCCATGCGCCGCACCGTCGAGCGCGCCCGCGACCACGGCACCTCCCTCGTCTTCCTCTCCGCCAACACCATGTACTGGCAGGTCGAGCTGTCCCCCTCGCCCTCCGGGGTCGAGGACCGGCTCCTGACCTGCCGAAAACGCCGCGGCCCCGGACGCCCCAGCCTGTGGCGCGAGATCGACCGCCCGGAACAGCAGCTGCTCGGCATCCAGTACGCGGGCCGGGTCCCCGAACCGGCCCCCCTGATCGTCCGCAACGCCGCGCACTGGCTCTGGGACTCCACCGGTGCCGCCGAGAACGACGAGCTCCACGGCCTGGTCGCGGGCGAGGCCGACCGCTACTTCCCGCGCACCCAGCTCCCCGAGCACCAGGACCGGATCCTGCTCGCGCACTCCCCCTACCTCGACGGCGAGGGAGCCAAGCGCCACCAGGAGACCTCCCTGTACCGGGCCCCCAGCGGCGCCCTGGTCTTCGCGTCCGGCACCTTCGCCTGGTCGCCGGCGCTCGACCGCCCCGGGCACGTGGACGAGCGGGTCCAGCGGGCCACGGCCAACCTCCTCGACCGGATCTGCAAGCGGGACTGAACGCCCCCCTGACCGGGGCACGGGACCCCGTACGGGAGAATGGGGACGCGCTCGTACAGAACCACAGGGAGACCCCGTGTCCGGATTCGTCGAAAAGCCCGAGCCGGTGCAGGTGCCCGGCCTCGTCCACCTCCACACCGGCAAGGTCCGCGACCTCTACCGGGACGAGGACGGCCGGCTCGTCATGGTCGCCAGCGACCGCATGTCCGCTTACGACTGGGTGCTGCCCACCGAGATCCCGGACAAGGGCCGCGTGCTGACCCAGCTCTCCCTCTGGTGGTTCGACCAGCTCGCGGACCTGGTCCCGAACCACGTCATCAGCACCGAACTGCCCGCCGGCGCCCCCGCCGACTGGGCCGGGCGCACCCTCGTCTGCCAGAACCTGGACATGGTGCCCGTCGAGTGCGTGGCCCGCGGCTACCTCACCGGCTCGGGCCTCGCCGAGTACCGCGAGACCCGCACGGTCTGCGGCCTCGCCCTCCCCGAGGGCCTGGTCGACGGCTCGGAGCTGCCCGCCCCGATCTTCACCCCGGCCGCCAAGGCCGAGGTCGGCGAGCACGACGAGAACGTCTCGTACGAGGAGGTCGCGCGCACCACCGGCGCCGAGACGGCGGCGCTGCTGCGCCAGACCACCCTGGCCGTGTACTCCCGGGCCCGCGACATCGCCCGTGAGCGCGGGATCATCCTGGCGGACACCAAGTTCGAGTTCGGCTTCGACAAGGACGGCCGCCTGGTCGCCGCCGACGAGGTCCTCACCCCGGACTCCTCCCGCTTCTGGCCCGCCGACCTGTGGGAGCCGGGCCGCGCGCAGCCGTCCTTCGACAAGCAGTTCGTCCGCGACTGGCTGACCTCCCCGGCCTCCGGCTGGGACAAGAACGGCGAACTCCCCCCGCCGGCGCTCCCGCAGGACGTCGCCGAGCAGACGTCCGCCAAGTACATCGAGGCCTACGAGCGCCTCACCGGCCTGAGCTGGGCCACCACGATGGCCGCCGCCACCGGCGCCTGAGACACGACGAAGGCCCCGATCATTGATCGGGGCCTTCGTTCCTGAGCGGACAACGCGACTCGAACGCGCGACATCCACCTTGGCAAGGTGGTGCTCTACCAACTGAGCTATGTCCGCCTGTGCGCCGTAGCGCGAGAACCACTATACCCAACCCCGCTGCCGCGCGAGACGCACGGCCGTGTGCCGGTTCTCGGCGCCGAGCTTCGTCGCCGCCGAGGACAGGTAGTTGCGTACGGTGCCCTGCGACAGCGAGGCCCGCTCCGCGATCTCCGCGACCGGCGCCCCGTCCGCCGCGAGTTCCAGCACCTCCGCCTCGCGGGCCGTCAGCGGCGAGTCGCCCGCGCTGATCGCGTCGGCCGCCAACTCCGGGTCCACGTAACGCCCTCCGCCGTGCACCGTGCGGATCAGCTCGGCCAGCCGCTGCGCCGAGACCGTCTTCGGCGCGAACGCCCGCACTCCCGCCGCCAGGGCCCGCTTGAGGTGCCCGGGACGGCCGTGGCTGGTCACGATCATGGTCTTGCAGCCGGGCAGTTCGGCCCGCAGCGATGTGGCCACGCTCACACCGTCCGCGCCCGGCATCTGGAGGTCCAGCACCGCCACGTCCGGCCGGTGCGCCCGGGCCATCGCGAGCGCCTCCGGCCCGGAAGCCGCCTCGGCGACGACCACGAGGTCGTCCTCCAGCCCGAGCAGCGCGGCCAGCGCCCCCCGGATCAGGTGCTCGTCGTCGGCCAGCAGTACCCGTACGCGGTTCACGCCCGCACCTCCATTCGTCGTCCGTCCAATGGCACCTCGGCCCGCAGCCGGAACCGGCCGCCGCCGGCCGGCCCCGCCAGCAGGGTCCCGTCCACCGCCGCGAGCCGCTCCCGCAGCCCCGCGAGCCCCGATCCGGGCGGCCCGGCGGGCAGTTCGGACACCCCGTCGTTCTCCACCAGCAGCGTCACGGTGCCCGCAGCCTTCCCGGCCGTCAGCCGGATCAGGCAACTGCGGGCGTCCCCGTGCCGCAGTACGTTCGTGGTCGCCTCCCGGACCACCCAGCCCAGCGCCGACTGCACCTCGGCCGGCAGCTCCCGCGCGGCCGTCGCGAACTCCACCCGGCAGTCCATCCCGGCCGCGCTCAGCACCCCGCGCGCGCCCTCCAGCTCCACCGCGAGGTCCGCCTCCCGGTAGCCGCGCACCACGTCGCGCACCTCCCGCTGCGACTCGCGCGCGATCCGCTGGACCTCGATCATCTGGTCCACGGCCTCGGGGCGTTCGCGCCGGGCCAGCTGCACCGCCAGCTCGCTCTTGAGGGCGATCACGGCCAGGTTGCGCCCCATGACGTCGTGCAGGTCCCGCCCGAACCGCAGCCGTTCCTCCGCGACCGCCAGCCGGGCCTGGATCTCCCGGGTGCGGTCGAGCTCGTAGACGGTGCGCAGCAGCCAGCCGGAGAACCCGCAGGTGAAGGTGAGGAAGGCGCTCATCAGCAGCGTCCCGACGAAGTATCCGATGACCTCGTTCAACGGCAGGCCCAGCGCGGCGACCGTCCCCGAGGTCCCGACGGCGGCGGCCAGGGGCACGTACCTCATGTGCCGGACCTTCTCGAGGGTCAGGACGAGGGAGCCGCAGCCGAAGCCGAGCACCCCGACCACCAGTCCGGGCGCCACGGCCGCGTCGAGCGCGCCGAAGCGGCGCAGGAAGAGGAAGAGCAGGGCGGTCGCGGCGGTGAGGGCCGAGACCGCCACCGCGAGCCGCACCGGGGTGTCGCGGCGGCCGGACACGCCGTCCAGGGCCCTGGAGGAGAGGAAGCCCACGACGACGGCGTGGGCGCAGACCACCAGGAACGACACGATGGCCAGCGACTCGGGGGTGTCGTTCTCCCGGCCGCCGGTGAAGGCCATCAGCCCGAAGGACACGATCTCTATGACCACGAAGAAGTGGAAGGACCAGCGTGTGTACAGCTCGACCTTCCCCGCGCTGCTGCGCTTCTTCCACCACCCGGTCAGCTTCGACACGGTCCCGTCCCCCCGGTTCTTCCCTCTGGCTCACGTCGCGGTTCCCGGCGGAACCGCCACGGGACAGCAAACACCGTGCGGGTGCTCATGACCCAAGCCTCGCGGTGCTCCGGCGGGCGGAGCAGTGCGCGTCGTCACCGACGGCGATGACATTTGTCATCGGGTGTGACGCGTACCACGGCCGACCCGGGGAAGGGCCGGTCGGAACGGGGATACGACGAAGGCCCCGATCGGAAACCGATCGGGGCCTTCGCTCTCTGAGCGGACGACGCGACTCGAACGCGCGACATCCACCTTGGCAAGGTGGTGCTCTACCAACTGAGCTACGTCCGCATCTCGCTGCGGCCTGGGCCGTTGCGATGCGAGCACTACTCTACCTGATCCACAACCGTGGTCGGTCAGCAGTGCAGAGCGGGTGACAGGGATTGCACACTGCGCCTCCCCCCTGGAAGGGGGGTGTTCTGCTACTGAACTACACCCGCACGACTTCGGGGCTTCGACCTTTCGGCCTGGCCCCTCGGCGTGATCCACACACTAGCCGATCAGTGGGGGTGGATGCCAAATCCGGGTCAGTGGGCTTCCTCGTAGGCGGTGTAGACGGCCTTCGGGATGCGCCCGCGCGGCGGCACGTCGTGGCCGTGGGACCGCGCCCAGGCCCGTACGACCGCCGGGTCCGGGGCGATCGAGGTCGTCTTGAAGGCCTTCCCCGACCGGGACTGGCGGCGGCCGGCGGCCACGAAGGGCGCGAGGCTCTTCCGCAGTTTCTTTGCGTTGGCCGCATTGAGGTCGATCTCGTAGGACTTACCGTCCAGGGCGAACGTGACCGTTTCCGCCGCTTCTCCGCCATCGAGGTCGTCGGAGATCGTGACTACTACGCGCTGCGCCACGGATATCGGTCCCTTCGTGCGCCCACCCCGCTCGCTGACGTGCGGTGATGTCGCCTGTGTGGATGTTTCGGTGGAATGTGGCAAACCGTCCCCGTCGCGAAGCGACAAATGCCACGGTCCCGGCTGATTCCTTTGTACCGCGATTCTCATTGAATTGCGAAGCCCAGTTAATTCTCTGCGCGTGTCCCGTCGCAATCCCGGGCGGGTGGTTTTCCGGCGGATTTTGCGAAGCGTTGGTGAAGCCGAAACGGCGCGTGCTTCGCTCCCGGCCGATATCTACCCGCGTAGAAATTTCGGCCGGGTACGCTGAGGGAACCGCCTTCGCACCAACCACCTCATCGGGAGTGCCAGTGGCACGCGTCGTAGTCGACGTCATGCTCAAGCCGGAGATCCTCGACCCCCAGGGCCAGGCGGTGCAGCGTGCACTGCCGCGCCTGGGCTTCGACGGGATCGCCGACGTCCGCCAGGGGAAGCGTTTCGAACTGGAGGTGGAGGGACCGGTCGACCAGGCCGCCCTCGACCGCATCCACAAGATGGCCGAAACGTTCCTCGCCAACACCGTCATCGAAGACTTCACCGTGAAGGTCGAGGCCTGACGGTGACCACACGCATCGGAGTCGTCACGTTCCCCGGAACGCTCGACGACCGTGACTCGCTGCGCGCCGTCCGCCTCGCGGGGGCCGAGCCGGTCTCGCTCTGGCACCGCGACAAGGACCTGCACCAGGTCGACGCGGTCGTCCTCGCGGGCGGCTTCTCCTACGGGGACTACCTGCGCGCCGGAGCCATCTCCCGGTTCTCGCCGGTGATGGAGACCGTCATCGAGCAGGCCAGGGCCGGCATGCCTGTCCTCGGCATCTGCAACGGCTTCCAGGTCCTCACCGAGGCCCACCTGCTGCCGGGGGCGATGCTCCGCAACAACCACCTGCACTTCATCTGCCGCGACCAGAAGCTGCGGGTGGAGAACGCGGAGACCGCGTGGACCGGCGACTACGACGCCGGCCAGGAGATCTCCGTACCGCTCAAGAACATGGACGGCCGGTACGTCGCCGACGAGCGCGTGCTCGACGAACTGGAGGGCGAAGGCCGAGTGGCCTTCCGGTACGTCGACATGAACCCGAACGGCTCGCTGCGCGACATCGCCGGCATCACCAACGCCGCGGGCAACGTCGTCGGCCTCATGCCGCACCCCGAGCACGCGGTCGAGCCGCTGGTCGGGACCGGCCGCACCGACGGCCTCCCGTTCTTCACGTCGGTCCTGAAGAAGCTGGTCAGCGCATGAGCCTCGACACCGTAAAGAACGCCACCGAGACCCCGGACGCCTCCCAGCCCTGGAAGGAGCTCGGCCTCAAGGAGGACGAGTACGCCCGGATCCGCGAGATCCTCGGCCGCCGCCCCACCGGCGCCGAGCTCGCCATGTACTCCGTCATGTGGTCCGAGCACTGCTCGTACAAGAGCAGCAAGGTCCACCTGAAGCAGTTCGGCGAGAAGGTCCCGGAGAACGACGCCATGCTCGTCGGCATCGGCGAGAACGCCGGCGTCGTCGACGTCGGCCAGGGCTACGCGGTCACCTTCAAGGTGGAGTCGCACAACCACCCGAGCTACATCGAGCCCTACCAGGGCGCGGCCACCGGCGTCGGCGGCATCGTCCGCGACATCCTCGCCATGGGCGCCCGCCCGGTCGCCGTCGTGGACCCGCTGCGCTTCGGCGCCGCCGACCACCCCGACACCAAGCGCGTCCTGCCGGGCGTCGTCGCGGGCATCGGCGGCTACGGCAACTGCCTGGGCCTGCCCAACATCGGCGGCGAGGTCGTCTTCGACGCCTGCTACCAGGGCAACCCGCTGGTCAACGCCGGCTGCATCGGCGTGATGAAGCACGAGGACATCCACCTCGCCAAGGCCTCCGGCCCCGGCAACAAGGTCATCCTCTACGGCGCCCGCACCGGCGGCGACGGCATCGGCGGCGTCTCCGTACTGGCCTCGGAGACCTTCGACGACACGAAGCCGACGAAGCGCCCGGCGGTCCAGGTCGGCGACCCCTTCCAGGAGAAGCTCCTCATCGAGTGCACCCTGGAGATCTTCAAGGAGAAGCTGGTCGCCGGCATCCAGGACCTCGGCGGCGCCGGGCTCTCCTGCGCCACCTCCGAGCTGGCCTCCGCCGGCTCCGGCGGCATGCGCGTCGAGCTGGACACCGTCCCGCTGCGCGACGCGACGCTCTCGCCCGAGGAGATCCTCATGAGCGAGTCGCAGGAGCGCATGTGCGCCATCGTCGAGCCGCAGCACGTCGACCGCTTCATGGAGATCTGCGAGAAGTGGGACGTCATCGCCACCGTCATCGGTGAGGTGACCGACGGCGAGCGCCTGGAGATCTTCTGGCACGGCGAGCAGATCGTGGACGTGCCCCCGGGCACCGTCGCCCACGAGGGCCCGGTCTACCACCGTCCCTACGCCCGCCCCGAGTGGCAGGACGCCCTCCAGGCCGACGACGCGGGCCGGCTGCCGCGGCCGCAGACCTCCGAGGAGCTGCGCGCGCAGGTCCTGGCGCTGGTCTCGTCCCCGAACCAGGCCTCCAAGTCCTGGGTCACCGACCAGTACGACCGGTTCGTGCAGGGCAACACCGTCCTCGCCCAGCCCGAGGACGCGGGCATGGTCCGCATCGACGAGGAGACCAACCTCGGCGTCGCCATGGCCACCGACGGCAACGGCCGCTACGCCAAGCTCGACCCGTACGCGGGCGCGCAGCTGGCGCTGGCCGAGGCCTACCGCAACGTCGCCGCGACCGGCGCGAAGCCCCTCGCCATCTCCGACTGCCTGAACTTCGGCTCCCCCGAGGACCCGGGCGTCATGTGGCAGTTCGCCGAGGCCACCCGCGGCCTCGCCGACGGCTGCCTGGAGCTGGGCACCCCGGTGACCGGCGGCAACGTCTCCCTCTACAACCAGACGGGCGACGTCGCGATCCACCCGACCCCGGTCGTGGCGGTCCTCGGCGTCATCGACGACGTCAACCGCCGTACGCCGATGGCGTTCGCGGAGGCCGGCCAGCTGCTGTACCTGCTGGGCGACACGGCCGAGGAGTTCGGCGGCTCGGCCTGGTCCCAGGTCGTCCACGACCACCTCGGCGGCCTGCCGCCCAAGGTGGACCTGGGCCGCGAGAAGCTGCTCGCCGAGATCCTGATCTCCTCCTCCCGCGACGGCATGATCGACGCGGCGCACGACCTGTCGGACGGCGGCGTGATCCAGGCGCTCACCGAGTCCTGCCTCAAGGGCGGCAACGGTGCGCGGATCGTGGTCCCGGAGGGCCTGGACGCGTTCACCTTCCTGTTCTCCGAGTCCGCGGGCCGCGCCATCGTGGCCGTCCCGCGCAGCGAGGAGCTCCGCTTCACCGACATGTGCGGTGCCCGGGGCCTGCCGGCCACGCGCATCGGCGTGGTGGACGGCGAGGAGATCGAGATCCAGGGCGAGTTCACCCTCCCCCTGGCCGAGCTCCGCGAGGCCCACGAGGCGACGATCCCGGCGCTGCTGGCCTGAGCCCGGCGCCCCCTCCGCGGGCCCCCGGCCGTAACACCTCCGGCCGGGGGCCCGCGGCGTCGGTCCCCCGGGGCACCGCGCGGCGGCGCGGGCGCAGCGGGCTCGTACGGCCCGGGCCGCGGCCCCAGTAGGGTCGGGGCATGCCGCCCGCCAAGAAGAAGCCGCGCACGTACGACCACGCGAAGATCCGGGCCGCGGTCACCGCGCAGTTCGGGCACATCGCCGCCGCCGTACGGGAGTTGGGGCCCGAGCAGCTGGCACGTCCCAGCGGGCTCGGGGAGTGGAGCGTGGCCGAGCTCGCCGCGCACGTCGCGTGGATCGCGGACTCGCTGGCCCGCGGCCTGGCCAAGCCGCCGGCCGCCGTGCCCGAACTCAGCGCCGTCGAATGGCCCTTCGTCACCGCCTCCCTCGCGGGCAGGATCTCCGAGGCGGCCCGCGAGACCCTGACCGGCGCCCCGCTGCCCGAGCTGTACGAGCGGGCGGGCGCCCACCTGGCCGAAGCGCTGGAGACCCACCCCGGCAGCCGGGTGCTGGACCTGTGGATCGGGGACATGACCCTCGCGGACTTCCTGGTCACCCGCACCGTCGAACTGGTCGTGCACACCGACGACCTGAACCGGGCCGCCGGCCTGGACATCCCCGTCGAGCGGCAGGCCCTGGCCGCCTGCACCCGGCTGCTCGCCGACGCCCTCGCGCTGAAGGCCCCCGGCGGCTCCGTCGAGGTACGGGTGCCGCCCTTCGCGGTGGTCCAGTGCATCGAGGGCCCCCGCCACACCCGCGGCACCCCGCCGAACGTGGTGGAGACCGACCCGCTCACCTGGCTCCGGCTCGCGACGGGCCGCACCGGCTGGGCCGAGGCCCTGGACGCGGCCCGGGTCAGGGCCAGCGGCGAGCGGGCCGACCTCTCCGCGCTGCTGCCCCTGATGGGCTAGGGAGGGAACCGGCCGGGTGCCGGTTCCGTCCCAGGGGCATGCGTACCCTCAGGCACCTGACGACCGGCGCGCTGGCGCTCGTACTGGCCCTGACCGCGTGCAGCGCGGCGGGGCAGGGCCGTGACGACGCCGCCCCCACCGTGCAGACCTCGACCACGCCGCCCGTCCCGGACGCGCCGCTCACCGCGACCGCCTGGACCGTCGCCTCCGTGGCCGGGGCCACCGCCCCCGCGGGCCGGGAGGCCCGCTTCACCCTCACCCCCGAGGGGCAGGCGAACGGCACCCTCGGCTGCAACCGCTTCAGCGCCCCCGCCACCGTCGCCGGCCCCACCGTGACGGTCGGGCCGCTGACCAGCACCCGGATGGCCTGCGAGGGCCCGGCGGGCGAGGTGGAGCGGGCCCTGACCGCCCTCTTCGGCAGCGGCACCCTCACCTGGAAGGTCCGGGGCGGAACCCTCACCCTGACCGCCCCGGACGGCACCACCCTCACCGCCGAGGCGGCGTCGGCGGCCGAGTGACCGCCGGGGCCCGGAGCCGGGCCGTGGTCAGGCCGGGTACGGCAGCAAGCCGGCGTCGACGGCCTCCCAGGCCCGGCGCAGCTCCGCCAGCCGGGCCGGTTCCGCCGCCGCCTTGTCGGCTTGCTCCCGCAGGTCCTCGGCGAGGTCGAACAGCTGGTCGCGCCCCGACTTGCCGCGGTAGTACTTCCAGTTCCCGCGGCGCAGCGCCCGCTCCCCGCGCACCCGCCAGAACAGGTCCCGCTCCGCCGGCTCCTCGCCCCGCAGCAGGTACCCGGCCAGGCTCAGCCCGTCCAGCGGGTACGCCGGGTGGGGCCGGGTCCCGGCCACCTCCAGCAGGGTCGCCGTCCAGTCGGGGCTGAACACGGGGAGGCGGCTGACCTGGCCGCCGTCCAGCCGGGCGGGCCAGCGCACGATGTTCGGCACCCTGATCCCGCCCTCCTGGAGCGAGGCCTTGGCGCCCGACAGGGGCCAGGCGTAGGAGAAGCGCTCGCCGCCGTTGTCGCTGGAGAAGACGACCAGGGTGTCGTCCTCCTGGCCGGAGCGCTTCAGCGCCTTCAGCACCTCGCCGACCGACCGGTCGAGGTCCTCGACCATCTGCCGGTACTTCTCGACCGAGCCGCCGTCGTGGTGCCACAGGGCGCGCCCGTCGCCCGCCTTGATCCGCCGGACGATCTCGGCGCTCGCGGCCGTGTCCCCGTCGGCGATCCACGGCCAGTGAGGGGTGGTGAAGTTCAGGTTCAGCAGCCACGGCCTGCCGCCGTGGTCGCGGGAGACGTACTCGCTCGCCCGCTCCGTGATGATCCGCGTGTAGTAGCGCAGGTCCTTGTACTCGGCGTCGCCCTCGTAGAGGTCGTACTCACCGCCCAGGCCCAGCTTGGAGTAGTACTCCAGGGCCCCGCCGAAGTTCCCGAAGAACTCCTCCCAGCCGGACTTCGTCGGGCTGTGGTCGGGCAGGTAGCCCGCGTGCCACTTGCCGATCAGCGCGGTGGCGTAGCCGGCCCCCTTCAGCAGCGAGGCCAGCGTCGGGTGCGTGGGGTCCAGGCCCGCCGACCTGTCGGCGATCGGCTCCGCCAGGCCGCCCCGGGTACGGGCCGGGTAGCGCCCCGTGTAGAGGCTGAAGCGGGTCGGGGAGCAGGTCGCGGAGCCCGCGTAGGCGTCCGTGAAGCGGACCCCCTCGCGGGCGAGGCGGTCCAGGTTCGGGGTCTTGATGTGCGGGGCCCCGTACGAGGAGAGGTCGGCCCAGCCGAGGTCGTCGCCGAGGATGAACAGGACGTTCGGACGCCGCGACCGGCGGCCGCGCGCGGCCCGGAAATCACGCTCCCGCGGGCCCGTTCCAGGGGCTTCGGCGGCCGCGGCCGGGGCGGCGCCCAGCCCCACTGCGGCGGTGGCCGCACCCACTCCGAAGGCCCCTCCGAAGGCACGGCGGGACAGCTTGCTGTTGTACGAAGACACAGGTACTCCAGGACACGGCTCGGCCGCCCCCGTCCCCGGCGGCGCGCGACGGCGCGCGGCACGGCGGGGCGGGGCCCGGCGGAGCGAAATGTGGAAAAGGGAGAAAGAGTTGTGGCTACGCGCAACAGCGACAGATGGCGCTCGCGACACGGACCAGGTCCACGTGCCGGCGCTCGACGAGGGTGACGGAACGGTCACCGAGAGGCTGCATGGAGCGAGAGCCTGTACGAATTCCCTCGTAGCTGTCAACAAACTGATCCGCATACCGAGACGCGGCCGTCCGGTCACCCTCTGTGCTGTGAGATTTCCCGGCCCTCACCAATTCGGACCAGTGGTCGATCTCGCCTACACTCGGTGGTGTGCCTCGTGGTGATGGACGACTCAACCACGACCTGCTCCCCGGTGAGAAGGGCCCCCAGGACGCTTGCGGCGTCTTCGGTGTCTGGGCTCCGGGTGAAGAGGTCGCCAAGCTCACCTACTTCGGACTGTATGCACTGCAGCACCGCGGACAAGAGTCCGCGGGAATCGCTGTGAGCAACGGTTCCCAGATCCTCGTCTTCAAGGACATGGGCCTCGTTTCCCAGGTCTTCGACGAAACCTCTCTCGGCTCGCTCCAGGGTCATATCGCGGTCGGTCACGCCCGCTACTCGACCACCGGAGCCTCCGTCTGGGAGAACGCGCAGCCCACCTTCCGCGCGACCGCCCACGGCTCGATCGCCCTGGGTCACAACGGCAACCTGGTGAACACCGCCGAGCTCGCCGAGATGGTCGCGGACCTCCCCCGTCAGGACGGGCGTGCCACCCAGGTGGCCGCCACCAATGACACCGACCTGGTCACCGCCCTGCTCGCCGGCCAGACCGACGACGAGGGCAAGCCCCTGACCATCGAGGAGTCGGCCGCCAAGGTCCTCCCGAAGGTCAAGGGCGCCTTCTCCCTGGTCTTCATGGACGAGGGGACCCTCTACACCGCCCGTGACCCGCAGGGCATCCGCCCGCTGGTCCTCGGCCGCCTGGAGCGCGGCTGGGTGGTCGCGAGCGAGACCGCCGCCCTCGACATCTGCGGCGCCAGCTTCGTCCGCGAGGTCGAGCCGGGCGAGCTCATCGCGATCGACGAGAACGGCCTGCGTACCTCGCGCTTCGCAGAAGCGAAGCCCAAGGGCTGCGTGTTCGAGTACGTCTACCTGGCGCGCCCGGACACCGACATCGCCGGCCGCAACGTCTACCTCTCGCGTGTCGAGATGGGCCGGCGCCTCGCCAAGGAGGCCCCGGTCGAGGCCGACCTGGTGATAGCGACGCCGGAGTCCGGCACGCCCGCCGCCGTCGGCTACGCCGAGGCCAGCGGGATCCCGTACGGCTCCGGCCTGGTCAAGAACGCCTACGTGGGCCGGACCTTCATCCAGCCCTCGCAGACGATCCGCCAGCTCGGCATCCGCCTGAAGCTCAACCCCCTCAAGGAAGTCATCCGGGGCAAGCGCCTGGTGGTCGTCGACGACTCGATCGTCCGCGGCAACACCCAGCGCGCCCTCGTGAAGATGCTCCGCGAGGCCGGTGCGGCCGAGGTCCACATCCGGATCTCCTCCCCGCCGGTGAAGTGGCCGTGCTTCTTCGGCATCGACTTCGCCACCCGGGCCGAGCTGATCGCCAACGGCATGACGGTCGACGAGATCGCCACGTCGCTGGGCGCGGACTCGCTCTCGTACATCTCGCTGGACGCGATGATCGAGGCGACGACCATCCAGAAGCCCAACCTCTGCCGTGCCTGCTTCGACGGTGAGTACCCCATGGAGCTGCCCGACCCGCAGCTGCTGGGCAAGCAGCTCCTGGAGTCCGAGCTCGCGGGCGGCACGGACGCCGCCGACGCGCTCCGCCGCCCGTAGGACCCCGGCTCAACCTGCGCCAGGCCCTGTCTTTGAGGCTTCTCCCAGGGCCTGGCACCACATGCAGTAACGACACGAAAGCTCTCTCCTGTCATGACAGAGAAGACCACCGGTGCCAGCTACGCAGCCGCAGGCGTGGACATCGAAGCGGGCGACCGCGCCGTCGAGCTGATGAAGGAGTGGGTGAAGAAGACGCAGCGCCCCGAGGTCCTCGGCGGCCTCGGCGGCTTCGCCGGCCTCTTCGACGCCTCCGCCCTCAAGCGCTACGAGCGCCCCCTGCTGGCCTCGGCCACCGACGGGGTCGGCACCAAGGTGGACATCGCCCGCCAGCTGGGCGTGTACGACACCATCGGCCACGACCTGGTCGCGATGGTCATGGACGACATCGTCGTCTGCGGCGCCGAGCCGCTCTTCATGACGGACTACATCTGCGTCGGCAAGGTGCACCCCGAGCGTGTCGCGGCCATCGTGAAGGGCATCGCCGAGGGCTGCGTCCTCGCCGGCTGCGCCCTGGTCGGCGGCGAGACCGCCGAGCACCCCGGGCTGCTCGGCCCGGACGACTTCGACGTGGCCGGCGCGGGCACCGGCGTGGTCGAGTACGACCGCCTGCTCGGTGCCGATCGCATCCGTACGGGGGACGCCGTCATCGCGATGGCTTCGTCCGGCCTTCACTCGAACGGGTACTCGCTCGTCCGGCACGTCCTCTTCGACCGGGCCGGGATGTCCCTGGAGCAGCACGTCGAGGAGTTCGGCCGCACCCTCGGCGAGGAGCTGCTGGAGCCGACCAAGATCTACTCGCTGGACTGCCTGGCCCTCACCCGAACGGCCGAGGTCCACGCGTACTCGCACATCACCGGCGGCGGTCTCGCGGCGAACCTCGCCCGGGTCATCCCGGACCACCTGCACGCGACGGTCGACCGCGGTACCTGGACCCCGGGCGCCGTCTTCGACCTGGTCGGCAAGGCCGGCAGCGTCGAGCGGCTGGAGCTGGAGAAGACGCTGAACATGGGCGTCGGCATGATGGCCGTGGTCCCGCAGGAGTCGGTGGACGTGGCCCTGACCACCCTGGCCGACCGGGGCGTCGAGGCCTGGGTCGCCGGCGAGATCCTCGACCGGGGCGACCACGCCGAGGGCGCGACCCTGACCGGCAGCTACGCGGTCTGAGCAGCACTGAAACCCGGTCCGGGGCGAGGCCCCGGGCCGGGTTTCGGCATGTATCGAACCAGTGCGGCTTCAGTCAGCCGGCTGGTGCAGACGCTGTGTGCAGAGGAGCGGTGCGTCAAGCCCCGCGACGGTGCGCCGACGGACCGGACTGATCGTCCTCGTCCTCGTCGTCATCGTTGTACAGATCCGCGTACTTGGCGTACGGGTCGTCGTCGTCCAGATCGTCATCGACTTCGACCGGAGCGCCGATAGGCAGCGGCTCTGTCTGCGATGCGCCCAGCTCATTGGCCAGACGCGAGAGGTCAGTCCCGCCGCTGTTGTACTTCAGCTGGCGGGCGACCTTTGTCTGCTTGGCCTTGGCCCGGCCGCGCCCCATGGCTCGACCCCCTCGGTGACGGGGCTCGACGGCCCCAGAGTCTGACACGCGTTCATGGTTCGGAGCGGGCTCTCCGTGGAGAGACCGTCCCAGGGGTTTAACGGTACCTGCTTCCGCGGCCATACGGTACGCCGCCCGCATGACGCGCCTCTCCACAGGACCAGCGGGACACCCCGTACTCGCTGGTCAGCTGCGATTTTAACGCTTTCCGAGCCGCCGACCCGCCGAAGCGCAGTGAGTTCCGTCTCGCCGCGCCCCGGCGGGTCCCCGGCGGGCTAGGCCTTGCGGGCCGCCGTGCGGGCGGCGAGCGCCTCGGACATGCGCTGCTCGGCGATCCGGTCGGCCGCGGCGGCCGGCGGGATCCCGTCCGCCTTCGCACGTGCGAATATGGCCAGGGTGGTGTCGAAGATCTTCGAGGCCTTCGCCTTGCACCGGTCGAAGTCGAAGCCGTGCAGCTCGTCGGCGACCTGGATGACCCCGCCGGCGTTGACGACGTAGTCCGGGGCGTAGAGGATCCCGCGGTCCGCGAGGTCCTTCTCGACGCCCGGGTGGGCGAGCTGGTTGTTCGCCGCGCCGCACACGACCGTGGCGGTCAGGACGGGGACCGAGTCGTCGTTCAGGGCGCCGCCGAGCGCGCAGGGGGCGTAGATGTCTAGGCCCTCCGTGCGGATCAGGGCCTCGGTGTCGGCGACCGCGGTGACCTTGCCGTCGGGGTGGCGGTCGAGGATCTCCAGGACCGACTCCCAGCGGACGTCCGTGATCACGACCTCGGCGCCGTCCTCCAGCAGGTGCCCCACCAGGTGGCGGCCGACCTTGCCGACCCCCGCGACGCCGACCTTGCGGCCGCGCAGGGTGGGGTCGCCCCACAGGTGCTGGGCGCTGGCGCGCATGCCCTGGAAGACGCCGTACGCGGTGAGCACCGAGGAGTCGCCGGCGCCGCCGTTCTCGGGGGAGCGGCCGGTGGCCCAGCGGGTCTCGCGGGCGACGACGTCCATGTCCGCGACGTACGTGCCGACGTCGCAGGCGGTGACGTAGCGGCCGCCGAGCGACTCCACGAACCGGCCGTAGGCCAGCAGGAGTTCCTCGCTCTTGAGGACGGACGGGTCGCCGATGATCACGGCCTTGCCGCCGCCGAGGTCGAGGCCGGCGAGGGCGTTCTTGTACGACATGCCGCGCGAGAGGTTCAGCGCGTCGCGGACCGCGTCCTCGTCCGAGGCGTACGCGTGGAAGCGCGTGCCGCCGAGGGCGGGACCCAGGGCGGTGGAGTGGATGGCGATGACGGCCTTCAGGCCGGTGGCGCGGTCCTGGCACAGCACGACTTGCTCGTGGCCGCCCTGTTCCGAACGGAACAGGGTGTGCAGGACGCCGTCGGTCATTTCGGTCACGGTGGTGACTCCCATGGAAGAGATGCGGCGGAAAGACGCCCGCCCTGCGGGTGGGGGAGGGCGCACTGGGAGCAGAGTAAGACCTGCGGAGCGCGGGGGTACCCCCTGTCCGGGGATCGGAACACTCCCGTGTTGCCCGCCTCCCGGAGGTGAGCCGGAGCGCCAAACAGGGGAGGACGGGTGCGTGAGCGAATCCCCGCGGCCCGGGCCGGTCGTCCCGTACGCCTCCTACCTGCGCGTGTACGAGCCCCTGGCCGCCTTCGCGGAGCCCGAGCGCACGCACTGGGCGGCCTACGCCCGGCGCGGCACCGCCCCCACGGCCCAGGACGAACTGCGGCGCTCGCTCTCCGATCTGGTGCGCGTCCCCGTGGTCGGGGTGCCGGCGCACGAGAGCGGGGACGCCTTCACGGCGGAGCTGGACGGGGTGCTGCTGGTCTGCCCCTGGCGGACCCGGCTGCGCGGCTGGCTGGCGCTCCAGGAGCTGGTCGCCGAGTTCCCGCGCCCGGTGCTGGACGCGGCGCTCCCGCCGGCGCAGCGGCGCCGGGCCGCCGAGGCGTACGAGGCCTGGCGCGAACGGAACCCGGACGCGCGCCCGTGGATCCGTACCGGGGTGTGGCAGGTGCCGCTCCGCTGGTTCGTGCTGGTGGCGGACGAGGAGCGGGAGTACCTGCCGGGCGAACGGCTGCGCTACCGGACGCCGATGGTGCAGGCACGCCGCCGCCTCGCGCGGGCGCTGCGGACCCTGCGCGCGGCGGAGGGCTACGGGGTCCTGGCGGAGGGGCTGGTGGAGGTCGGCAGCTGGCTGGAGGAGTTCCATCCGCGCTCGCTGGTCGAACTGGATTACGGGGGGCTGCTGCACGCGCTGCCGGCTGACGGCCTGGCGGGGGACCGGTCGGCCCGCGACCTGGCGGAGGGGATCGCGGCGCTGCGGGCGGGGGACCGGGAGGGTGCCGGGCAGGTGTACACCGAGCTGTCGCTGCGCTGGCGGGCGGTCCGGGAGAGGCTCTTCGCGAATTAGGTGGGCTTGGGGCCTTTCGGGAACGGGGGTCGATGGGGATCATGTACGAATCCCGTTCGTCACCCGGTCGGACCCCTCGCGTATCGCCCGTATCGGTTGTCATCGGCCGATCGGCCACAATACGCAGATCAGGGGTTCGATCACCGCATTAGGGTCTTAGTTCCAGGACCTACGTCCCGATACGGGCCATTGGCCCAAGCGTGACGGAACGCACTATCCACACCCTTGCGCCCATCCCCTACCCTCGTGCCAAAATAGGACAAGGAGTCCGGGGAGGGTTCCTTCCGCCCAACTTTGGTCGGAATGCTCGGTATTGCACTCTATGGGGGGTCTGACGACTCCTGATCGCTCTGTGACTGATCGTCACAGTGGGGTGACTGTCCGTTATAGGGCGGTCCATCGGCTTCCGCCGCTGATGAACACCTCGGAGGGCAATTCCATCGGTTTGGCCCTTGAGGCTGGACGGATGGTGTAGTTGTAGTGCCGAGGACAAGCCGTTCGTCCTATAACCGACTCGGCCTGCGTATGTCCATTTCGGGCAACGCGGGCCAAGGTGCAGAATTTAGAGGAAAGAACCGAGATGGTTCGGTTCTCCCGAGGAGGCCGCTCATGACCGCTCGCACCCCTGATGCCGAGCCGCTGCTGACCCCGGCTGAGGTTGCCACGATGTTCCGCGTGGACCCGAAGACGGTCACCCGCTGGGCCAAGGCTGGCAAGCTCACGTCCATCCGCACCCTGGGTGGACACCGCCGTTACCGCGAGGCCGAGGTTCGCGCACTGCTCGCGGGAATTCCGCAGCAGCGCAGCGAGGCCTGAGGTCCCGCAGCACCCCTGCATTAACGGGTACGTGTCGGATCCCCCAATCCGATGAACCCACATGGCTTCATGCGGCCGGGCCTGCCCCAACAGGCTCACTGCCGTTCGATCGCGCTGGACTCCGCCGGGTCCAGCGCGGTCTTTTTTTATGCCCGAACCGGTCCCGGGTGGCGTCGTTCCCGGGATGCCGGCACGGGAGGTGCCATTGCACATATTAAATCGAGTGTGCGTATGGGTCCGATAAAAGTAAGAGTCTCAAAAACTCATGTGGTGACTCCCGTCACACCGATAACTCCCGTCCATCCGGCACGGCACCCGGCGCGCGGATGTCCCGCCCGGAGCGCCTCATGCGTACGGGGATTTTCCCTCACGGGGCGATGTGTTCCGGAGCCCCGCTGGAGGGCCCCTGGAAGGGGCGCGGGAGGTGCCGGGGGCCCGGGAACGTGCCGGAGGGCCGGCGGGGCCCTCAGCGGGGCCTATAGGGGCGCCGCGCTCCGGGCGGTCGCGAGTGCGGGCGGCAGCGGTACGCGGCCCCGGCCCCCGGACCCGGCGCCTCGCCCGTACCCGGACACGCGTCAGGGCCCGTATCCCTTGCGGAATACGGGCCCTGACGTTTCTGCGATCCTGACGGGACTTGAACCCGCGACCTCCACCTTGACAGGGTGGCGAGCTAACCAACTGCTCCACAGGACCTTGATTCGCGGCCGACTGGCGTGGCTGCGAAACAGACTGTACAGCAGCTCAGGGGGTGCGGTCGAACCGGATCACGGCGCCGCCGCGTCCACCGCCTTCACGATCCGCTTGTCGGAGATGGGGTACGCCGTCCCGAGCGCGTGCGCGAAGTAGCTGACCCGCAGCTCCTCGATCATCCAGCGGATCTCCTTCACCGCCTCCGGCACCGGCCGGCCCTTCGGCAACTGCTCCAGCAGCCACAGGTACTCGTCCCGCATCTCGTGGACCTTCTCCATGCGCGTGGTGTCGCGCTGGGCGCCCGTCGGCATCTGCTGGAGCCGCCGGTCGGCCGCCACCAGATAGCGCATCAGGTCCGGCAGCCGGCGCAGGCCGGTCAGCGTGACGAAGCCGGCCGGCACCAGGGCCGCCAACTGTGCCTTCACGTCCGCGACGTTGGCCATCAGGGCCAGGCTGCCGGTCGCCTTCAGCCGCCGCTCGCAGGCCTGCCACGCCGCCAGGACCTGCTGCACCTGCCCGACGGTGCGCACCGTCGTGTCCACCAGATCGGCCCGGACCGCCTCGTACAGCCGGCGGAAGCCCGCCTCGTCCCAGGCGGGGCCGCCGTGGTCGGCGATCAGCTTGTCGGCGGCCGCGGTGGCGCAGTCGTCGAACAGCGCCTGGATGGAGCCGTGCGGATTGCGCGAAAGCGCCAGCTTCTGCTGGTTGGTGAGCTTGTCCGAGGCGAACTTCGCCGGGTTCACCGGGATGTTCAGCAGGATCAGGCGCCGCGTGCCGAGCCACATCGCCTGCTGCTGCTCGGCCTCCGTGTCGAAGAGCCGTACGGAGACGCTGGTCCCGTCGTCCACCAGGGCGGGGTACGCCTTCACCGGCTGGCCCGCCCGCCGGGTCTCGAAGACCCGCACCAAGGTGCCGATCGTCCAGTCGGTCAGCCCCGAGCGTTCGAGCGACTCCCCGCCAGCCCGCTCCGCGGTGGCGGCGGCGGCCTTGGAGAGGGCCTGGCGGGCCTTCGGCTTCAGCTTCAGCCGCAGCGACTCCAGGTCCTTGTCCTCGGCGATCTTGCGGCGCCGTTCGTCGACGATACGGAAGGTGATCTTCAGGTGGTCGGGAATCCGGCCGAGGTCGAAGTCCTCCACCGCCACCGGGACCCCCACCATGCGGTGCAGCTCGCGCGCCAGCGTCACCGGCAGCGGCTCCTGGAGGGGAACGGCCGTCTGGAGGAACCGCGTCGCATAGTTCGGCGCCGGGACGTAGTGCCGGCGGATCGGCTTCGGCAGCGAGCGGATCAGCTCCGTGACGACCTCCTCGCGCAGGCCCGGGATCTGCCAGTCGAAGCCCTCGTCGGTGACCTGGTTCAGCACCTGGAGCGGGATGTGCACGGTCACGCCGTCCGCGTCCGCACCCGGCTCGAACTGGTACGTCACCCGGAACGACAGCTGTCCCTGCCGCCAGGTGTCCGGATAGTCGGCCTTGGTGACCCCGGCCGCCTTCTCCGTCAGGAGCATCTCGCGCTCGAAGTCGAGGAGTTCGGGCTCCTCGCGCTTCTTGTGCTTCCACCAGGAGTCGAAGTGCGCCCCCGACACCACGTGCTCCGGGATGCGCTGGTCGTAGAAGTCGAACAGGGTCTCGTCGTCCACGACGATGTCGCGGCGCCGCGCCCGGTTCTCCAGCTCCTCGACCTCGGTGAGCAGCTTGCGGTTGTCGGCGTAGAACTTGTGGTGCGTACGCCAGTCGCCCTCGACCAGCGCGTTGCGGATGAAGAGCTCCCGCGACACCTCCGGGTCGATCCGGCCGTAGTTGATCTTCCGCTGCGCGACGATCGGCACGCCGTACAGCGTGACCTTCTCGTACGCCATCACGGCCGCCTGGTCCTTCTCCCAGTGCGGCTCGCTGTAGGTGCGCTTGATCAGGTGCTGCGCCAGCGGCTCCACCCACTCGGGCTCCACCTTGGCGTTCACCCGCGCCCACAGCCGGGAGGTCTCCACCAGCTCCGCCGACATCAGGAACTTCGGCTGCTTCTTGAACAGCGCCGAGCCCGGGAAGACCGCGAACTTCGCCGACCTGGCGCCCAGGTACTCGTTCTTGTCGGTGTCCTTGAGCCCGATGTGCGACAGCAGGCCGGCCAGCAGCGAGATGTGGATGTTCGTCTCCGAGGCGTCGGCCTCGTTGACGTGGATGCCCATCGTCTTCGCCACCGAGCGCAGCTGGGCGTAGATGTCCTGCCACTCGCGGATCCGCAGGAAGTTCAGGTACTCCTGCTTGCACATCCGGCGGAAGGAGGACGAGCCGCGCTCCTTCTGCTGCTCGCGGACGTAGCGCCACATGTTCAGGAAGGAGAGGAAGTCGCTCGTCTCGTCCTTGAACCGGGCGTGGTTCTGGTCCGCCTGCGTCTGCTTGTCCGACGGCCGCTCGCGCGGGTCCTGGATGGACAGGGCCGCCGCGATGACCATGACCTCGCGCACGCAGTTGTTCTTGTCCGCCTCCACCACCATGCGGGCCAGGCGCGGGTCCACCGGCAGCTGCGAGAGCTGGCGGCCCATCTGCGTGAGCCGCTTCTTGGGGTCCTTCTCGGAGGGATCCAGTGCCCCGAGCTCCTGGAGGAGCTGTACGCCGTCGCGGATGTTGCGGTGGTCCGGCGGGTCGATGAAGGGGAACTTCTCGATCTCGCCGAGCCCGGCCGCGGTCATCTGCAGGATGACGGAGGCCAGGTTGGTGCGCAGGATCTCCGCGTCCGTGAACTCCGGACGGGCGTTGAAGTCGTCCTCGGAGTACAGCCGGATGCAGATGCCGTCGCTGGTGCGGCCGCAGCGGCCCTTGCGCTGGTTGGCGCTGGCCTGGCTGATCCGCTCGATCGGCAGCCGCTGCACCTTCGTGCGGTGGCTGTAGCGGGAGATGCGGGCCGTGCCCGGGTCGATCACGTACTTGATGCCGGGGACCGTCAGGGAGGTCTCGGCGACGTTGGTGGCCAGGACGATCCGGCGGCCCGTGTGCTGCTGGAAGACCCGGTGCTGCTCGGCGTGCGAGAGCCGCGCGTACAGGGGGAGAACCTCTGTGAAGCGCAGATTGCGCTTGTTCAGGGCGTCCGCCGTGTCGCGGATCTCCCGCTCACCGGAGAGGAAGACGAGGATGTCGCCCGGGCCCTCGCCCTGGAGCTCGTCCACGGCCTCGCAGATCGCGGTGATCTGATCGCGGTCGCTCTCCTCGCTGTCCTCCTCCAGGAGCGGGCGGTAGCGCACTTCCACGGGGTAGGTGCGGCCGCTGACCTCGACGATCGGCGCGTCCCCGAAGTGGCGGGAGAACCGCTCCGGGTCGATGGTCGCGGAGGTGATGACGACCTTGAGGTCGGGGCGCTTGGGCAGCAGTGTCGCCAGGTAGCCCAGCAGGAAGTCGATGTTCAGCGACCGCTCGTGCGCCTCGTCGATGATGATCGTGTCGTAGGCGCGCAGCTCGCGGTCCGTCTGGATCTCCGCGAGGAGGATGCCGTCCGTCATCAGCTTCACGAAGGTCGCGTCCTGGTCCACCTGGTCGGTGAACCGCACCTTCCAGCCGACCGTCTGGCCGATCTCCGACTTCAGCTCCTCCGCGATGCGCTCCGCGACCGTGCGCGCCGCGATCCGCCGGGGCTGGGTGTGCCCGATCATGCCCCGGACGCCGCGCCCCAGCTCCATGCAGATCTTGGGGATCTGCGTGGTCTTGCCGGAGCCGGTCTCGCCCGCGACGATCACGACCTGGTGGTCGCGTATCGCCTCGGCGATCTCGTCCTTCTTCTGGCTGACGGGCAGGTTCTCGGGATACGTGACCTCCGGCATGCGCGAGGCACGGCCGGCCAGTCGCGCGGCGGCCTTCTCGGCCTCCGCGGCGATCTCGTCGAGCACGGCCTGCCGGGCCTCGGGCTTGCGGATGCGGCGGGCGCCCTCGAGGCGGCGGCCGAGGCGGTGCGCGTCGCGGAGGGAGATCTCCCCGAGAAGCGTCTGCAGGGCGGCGAAGGAAGTAGACATACCTGATCGAGGATCTCACCTGGGCCGGGCGGGTGGCGAACGCATTTGTGCCCCTCCCCGTACCATTTCGGGACGAGTCCCCCAGTCGCGCGTATGAGAGGCAGCCCACCCTTGTCCTGTCGTCCGTGTGCGAGCCGGCTGCGGGCCGCCGCGGTGCCGGTGTTGCTCACGCTGCTGGTGATGGCCGTGACGGTGGGCGCGGGGCGGATCCCCGCCCCGGCCGCGCCCACCGTCACGGCCGGGGCGGCACCGGCTCCGGCCATCCGGACGCAGACCGTCCCGGCACCGGCGGCACCGGCGGCACCGGCGGCACCGGCGCAGGCGGCCTTGGCGCAGGCCGGTTCGGTTTCGGTGGTGCCGGCGCAGGCCGGGTCGGCTTGGGCGGTGCCGGCGCAGGCGCCTCTGGCGCAGGCCGGTTCGGCTGCGGTGGTGCCGGCGCAGGGTGGGGCGGGGGAGGCGTCCGTTGGGTTGCCCGGGCGGGGGCCCTCCTGTGATCCGGGCTCGCCGGGGGACCGCCCCGTGCCCGCGGCGCCGCCCCGGGCCGGGCAGGAGCACGCTCCGGGTCCCGCGGCGCGCCCCGCGCCCGAGCCGGCGCGCCCGTACCTCGCGACGCGCGTCCGGGTCCTGGTACGCGGGCCCGATCGGCCGGCGCCCTCGCCCGTCGAGCTGTCCGTGCTGCGGGTGTAGGGGAGAGCCGCACCACCGGTCCCCCCTGCATCACCCGCAACAGCTCTGGAGCACCCGCATGTCCCGTCCGTCCCGCAAACCCCTGCTGATCTCCGCCGGGGTCGCCCTGGCCGCCGTCACCCTCGGACTGGTCTCCTGGCAGGCCACCGCCCCCGAGGAGAGGCACCGCGGCACCACCGCCTCCTCCGGTTCCGCGCCCCGCACCGACCCCGTCGCGGAGCTCGCGGCGCTGGCCCGCCGCGACCCGGGCGACAAGCTCGCGCTGGGCCGCGCCGACGCACCCGTCGTCCTGATCGAGTACGCGGACTTCCAGTGCGGCTACTGCGGCACGTTCGCCCGCGACACCGAACCCGAACTGGTGAAGCGGTACGTCGAGGACGGCACCCTGCGCATCGAGTGGCGCAACTTCCCGATCTTCGGCGCCGAGTCCGAGGCCGCCGCCAGGGCCGCCTGGGCCGCCGGACAGCAGGACCGGTTCACCGCCTTCCACACCGCCGCGTACGCCGCGGACGCCAAGGCCAAGGGCTTCGGCGAGGAGCGCCTCACCGAGCTGGCCCGCGAGGCCGGGGTCCCGGACCTGGAGCGCTTCCGGCGGGACATGGCCGGCGAGCAGGCCGCCGCGGCCCTCAGGAAGGACCGGGAGGAGGGCTACCGCATCGGCGTCCAGTCCACCCCCTCCTTCCTCGTGGGAGGCCGCCCCCTGGCCGGCGCCCAGCCCCTGGAGGCCTTCACCGCCGCCATCGCCCGGGCCGAGGCGGCGGCGCGGCCGTGACCGGCATCGGATACCTGGCCGCCCTGCTGGGCGGCCTCCTCGCCCTGCTCAGCCCGTGCAGCGCCCTGCTGCTGCCCGCCTTCTTCGCGTACTCCATCGACTCCCGCTCACGGCTCCTGGCACGCACCGGGATCTTCTACGCGGGCCTCGCGAGCACCCTCGTACCGATGGGCGCGGCGGGCTCCTACGCGGGCCGCTTCTTCCACGGGCACCGCGACCAGCTCGTCCTGGCCGGCGGATGGCTGATCGTCGCGCTCGGCCTCGCCCAGATCCTGGGCCTCGGCTTCGCCCCGCGGCGGATCGCGGAGCTCTCCGGGCGGATCCGCCCGGTCACCGCCCTGTCGGTCTACGCCCTCGGCGCCGTCTACGGGCTCGCCGGCTTCTGCGCCGGCCCGATCCTCGGCAGCGTCCTCACGGTGGCGGCGGTCAGCGGCAGCCCCGTCTACGGCGGCCTGCTGCTGGCGGTGTACGCGCTGGGCATGGCCGTACCGCTGTTCGTGCTGGCCCTGCTGTGGGAGCGCTTCGACCTGGGCCGGCGGCGCTGGCTGCGCGGGCGCGCCTTCCGGCTCGGCCCCCTGGAACTGCACACGACCTCGCTGCTGTCCGGGCTGTTCTTCATCACCCTGGGCGCGCTGTTCCTGGCGTACGACGGGGCGAGCGCCCTGCCCGGGCTGCTGGACGCGGACGCCTCGTACGCCGTCGAGCGCCGGGTGGGCTCCGTCGCGGACGCCGTGCCGGACTGGGCGCTGCTGGGGCTGGTCGCCGCGGGCGCGACCGCCTTCGGCCTGGTGCGGTGGCGGCGTACGGCCCGGGCGGCGGAGCAGGAGGGGTGAAACGCGGAAGGCCCCGTTCGAGAACGGGGCCTTCCTTCTGTGGCTGGGGCCGGGGTCGAACCGGCGACCTATCGCTTTTCAGGCGATCGCTCGTACCAACTGAGCTACCCAGCCACGAGACTGTTTCCAGCCTCAGCGATCCTGACGGGACTTGAACCCGCGACCTCCACCTTGACAGGGTGGCGAGCTAACCAACTGCTCCACAGGACCTTATGTGTGCAAGAGCAAGTCTTGCACATGGTGTTGCGTACCCCCAACGGGATTCGAACCCGTGCTACCGCCTTGAAAGGGCGGCGTCCTGGGCCACTAGACGATGAGGGCTAAAGGCCCGCCGGGCACTTTGCAGCGCGTCGGGGACGTGAGAAGCATATGGGATCCGGAGAGGTATCGCCAAAACGGTTTCCCCCGACGGGTGGGAAGGGCCCCCGCCGGAGCGACAATGGCCGGGTGCTGGAGATGACGCGCGAGGAGTTCGAGGAGCTCGTCGCAGAGGCCCTGGACCGGATCCCGCCGGAGCTGACGCGGCTGATGGACAACGTCGCGGTGTTCGTCGAGGACGAGCCCCCGGCCCATGATCCCGAGCTGCTCGGCCTGTACGAGGGAACCCCGCTCACCGAGCGCGGCGAGTGGTACGCCGGAGTGCTGCCCGACCGCATCACCATCTACCGGAACCCCACGTTGCGGATGTGCGAGGACCGGGAGAGCGTGGTCGCCGAGACGGAGGTGACGGTGGTGCACGAGATCGCCCATCACTTCGGGATCGACGACGAGCGGCTGCACGCCCTGGGTTACGGGTGACCCGCCCGCTGCCCGGCGCGGAGGCCATCGACCCCGACGTCGACCTCCACGTGCCCGCCCAGCGCGCCGAACCGCAGGGCCGGGTGTGCGCCGCGGTCGCGGCGGGCGGGGCCGTCGGCGCCTCGGCGCGCTACGGGGCGGCCCTGCTGTGGCCGGCCGCGCCCGGGGCCTTCCCGTGGGCCACCTTCTGGACCAACGTCGCGGGCTGCGCGCTGATCGGCGTACTGATGGCGCTGATCAGCGAGGGCGGACGGAGCGCGCCGCATCCGCTGCTGCGGCCGTTCGCCGGGGTGGGCGTGCTCGGCGGGTTCACCACCTTCTCCACCTACGCCCTGGACTTCTCCCGGCTGCTGGACGAGGGGGAGGCGGGGACGGCGCTGGCGTACGCCGGGCTGACCGTGGCGGCGGCGCTGGGCGCGGTCTGGGCGGCGGCCTCGGCGACGCGGGCCGCGCTCGCGCGGGCGGGCCGGTGAACTGGCTGCTGGTGGTGGCGGGCGCCGTCGTCGGGGCGCCGCTGCGGTACCTGGCGGACCGGGCGGTGCAGGCGCGGCACGACTCCTTCTTCCCGTGGGGGACCTTCGTGGTCAACGCCTGCGCCTGTCTGCTGCTCGGGGTGCTGGCGGGGGCGGCGCTGGCCGGGGCGGGCTCCTCGCGGCTGGGCCTGCTGCTCGGGACGGGGCTGTGCGGGGCGCTGAGCACCTACTCGACCTTCTCGTACGAGACCCTGCGGCTGGCCGAGCGCGGGCGGCGGTTCCTCGCCGCGGCGAACGTCGCCGCCTCGGTGCTGGCCGGGCTGGGCGCGGTGACGCTCGGGTCGCAGGTGGCGCGAGAGCTGTTCGCGTAAGGGGCGTGTCTCTTACGGGGTAAAGGGAGTTGGGCTCATTGACCCGCTCATCGCGGACCCCGCCGCAGTGCTCCGGAGGTGCCCCCGTGCGCCCTTTGACCGCTTCCCTGTCCGCGTCCCTGAGACTGGCCGTCTCCGCGCTCGCCGTCGCGGCGACGGCGGGATGCATGAGCGTCGGCGAGGACGCCGCGAAGCCGGGGCCCGCCGCTTCGGTGGGCGGCAAGGGCGCGGGCGGGCCCGCCGGGGCGGCCGCCGGCGGGCACGGCTCCGGCGTCCACGGCAACGGCCACGGCGTGAAGGACGCCACGGGGAACCAGGCGGGCAAGCCCGGCGAGCCCGGGAAGGCCTCCGGGGCCACCGGAGCCTCCCCCGGCCCCGGGGCGCCCGCGAAGCCCGGGCAGCCCTCGCCGTCGGTCGGCCCGGGCGGCGGCGCGGGCGGGCAGGGCGGCCAGGTGCCGTCCGGCGGAGGTACGGGCGCCGGCGGCTCGGGGTCCGCGGCGGGCGGATCCGGCTCCGGCTCGGGCGCGGGCGGTACGGGGTCGGCGGCCGGCGGCGCGGGATCCGGCTCGGGCTCGGGGTCCGGCTCGGGGTCCGGATCCGGCGGCTCCGGCTCGGGCGGCTCCGGCGGGACGGGCGGTTCCGGTGGCTCCGGCGGTACGGGCGGAACGACCACGCCGACCGGGGAACCCACGCCCCCTGTGACGGAACCCACACCGAGCGGGCCGTCCGACCCGGGTCCGGGACCGAGCGTCGTGTAGCGGGCGGTCTGCCCCGTTCCGGGCGTCGGGCGGCCCTTGCCGGGGTTCGCGTCACTCGTCCCGGCTTCATCGCAGCAGGTCAGCGGTGGTGTCGGGGGAGCGACTTGCCAGACCCCCGGGAGGGTGCGTATGGTTATAGATCGTTTGATCCCATTGCCCGGCGCCGAATCCGAAGAGCGCCGTGTGGCGCGTACTCTCCCTAGCCGTGGCTGACCGCATTGAGGCGGTCGATTTGCGATTCACGGAGTTTGGGCGCGTGCCGAGACTCCGGAAGGTTTCGCATTTCGCATGTCCATTTCCAGTTCTGACCGTTCCGTCATGCCCGAGAACGACACCACCGACATCGTCGACGCCGAGACCCTCGCGGTCACCGAGGCGATGGACGCCATCGAGGCGGACGAGATCATCGAGGCCCTCGAGGCCGACGTGACCGGCGACGTGAACGACGAAGACGGCGCCTCCGACGCCGAGCCCACCATCACCTTCGCGGACCTCGGTCTGCCCGAGGGCGTGGTGCGCAAGCTCGCGCAGAACGGCGTCACCACCCCCTTCCCGATCCAGGCCGCGACCATCCCGGACGCCCTGGCCGGCAAGGACATCCTCGGCCGCGGCCGCACCGGCTCCGGCAAGACCCTCTCCTTCGGTCTGCCGACCCTGGCCTCGCTGGCCGGCGGCCACACCGAGAAGAAGAAGCCCCGCGCCATCATCCTCACGCCGACGCGTGAGCTCGCGATGCAGGTCGCGGACGCCCTCCAGCCCTACGGCGACGTCCTCGGCCTGAAGATGAAGGTCGTCTGCGGCGGTACCTCCATGAGCAACCAGATCTACGCCCTGGAGCGCGGTGTCGACGTCCTCGTCGCCACCCCCGGCCGCCTGCGCGACATCATCAACCGCGGCGCCTGCTCCCTGGCCAACGTCCAGGTCGCGGTCCTCGACGAGGCCGACCAGATGGCCGACCTGGGCTTCCTGCCCGAGGTCACCGAGCTGCTCGACCAGATCCCCGGCGGCGGCCAGCGCATGCTCTTCTCCGCCACCATGGAGAACGAGATCGGCACCCTGGTCAAGCGCTACCTGTCCAACCCCGTCACGCACGAGGTCGACAGCGCCCAGGGCAACGTCACGACCATGACGCACCACGTCCTCGTCGTGAAGCCGAAGGACAAGGCGCCGGTCACGGCCGCCATCGCCGCTCGCAAGGGCCGCACCATCATCTTCGTCCGCACCCAGCTGGGCGCCGACCGCATCGCCGAGCAGCTCGTCGAGTCGGGCGTGAAGGCCGACGCGCTGCACGGCGGCATGACGCAGGGCGCCCGCACCCGCGTCCTCGCGGACTTCAAGGACGGCTACGTCAACGCGCTCGTCGCCACCGACGTCGCCGCCCGCGGCATCCACGTGGACGGCATCGACCTCGTCCTCAACGTGGACCCGGCCGGCGACCACAAGGACTACCTGCACCGCTCGGGCCGTACCGCCCGTGCCGGCAAGTCCGGTGTGGTCGTCTCCCTGGCCCTGCCGCACCAGCGCCGCCAGATCTTCCGCCTGATGGAGGACGCGGGCGTCGACGCCTCGCGCCACATCGTCCAGGGCGCCGGCGCCTTCGACCCGGAGGTCGCCGAGATCACCGGTGCGCGCTCGCTCACCGAGGTCCAGGCCGACTCCGCGAACAACGCCGCCAAGCAGGCCGAGCGCGAGGTCGCCGACCTGACCAAGCAGCTGGAGCGCGCGACCCGTCGCGCCGCCGAGCTGCGCGAGGAGGCCGACCGCCTCGTCGCCCGCTCCGCCCGCGAGCGCGGTGAGGACCCGGAGGCCGCCGTCGCCGAGGTCGTCGAGGCCGCCGAGGCCGAGCTGGCCGAGGCCGTGGCCGCCGTCGTCGAGCCCGTCGCCCAGGAGCGCACCTTCGAGCGCCGCGACGACCGGGGCAACTACGAGCGCCGCGACAACCGCGGTGGCGACCGTGGTGGTGACCGTGGCGGGTTCCGCCGCGATGACCGTCCGTCGGGTGGCTTCCGTTCCGGTGGTGACCGTCGTGACGACAACCGTGGTGGCGGCTTCCGCCGCGATGACCGTCCGTCCGGTGGTTTCAACCGTGACGACCGCGGTGGCGACCGTGGTGGCTTCCGCCGCGATGACCGTCCGTCGGGTGGCTTCCGTTCCGGTGGTGACCGTCGTGACGACAACCGTGGTGGCGGCTTCCGTCGCGATGACCGTCCGTCCGGTGGTTTCAACCGTGACGACCGCGGTGGCGACCGTGGTGGCTTCCGCCGCGACGACCGTCCCTCCGGTGGCTTCCG